>JACDER010000024.1 GCA_013816275.1 Actinomycetota bacterium
GTAGTCACCGAGCAGAAGCGCCGTGTCCCCGTCCGCCGGAGCGAAGAGCCTCGGCCGGCCGTAGTGGAGCAGGTAGCCCTCGTAGATCGTCTCGAGCCCCAGCTTGTATCGCTCCTCGGCGAGCTCGGAGAACGCCGGCTCGCGCTCCTGAAGGTCGGGGGGGCGAAGCGCCGCCTCCCAGAGCGGGCTCTCGCGGGCGGCGCCGGCGCCGATCGCGTCCCAGAGATCAGCGATCGCAGAAGTCGGCAACAGCCTCGACCGTCCGGTCGACGTCCTCGTCCGAGTGGGCAAGCGAGAGGAACAGGGCCTCGAATTGCGATGGGGCGACGTAGATTCCGCGCTCGAGCAGGTGGCGGAAGAGCGCTCCGTAGCGATCGGTGTCGGACGCGGCGGCCTCGTCGTAGTTGCGCACCGGATCCGAGCGCATGAAGAGCGTGAGCATCGCCCCGACGCGCTGCACGCGCCCGAAGGCGCGCAGGCCTTCCTCCAGCCGCGCCCCCCGCCGTTCGAGCTCGTCGTAGACGGCTTCGTCGCGGAGACGGCGCAGCACCGCGAGCCCGGCGGCGGTGGCCAGGGGGTTGCCGGAGAGCGTCCCCGCCTGGTAGACGTCGCCGGAGGGCGCAAGGCGGCCCATGAGCTCGGCCGGGCCGCCGAAGGCGGCAAGGGGTAGCCCACCGCCCACGATCTTCCCCAGGATGGTCAGGTCCGGGGTCACCCCGAAGCGCTCCTGGGCACCGCCGCGGCCCACGCGGAACCCGGTGATCACCTCGTCGAAGACGAGGAGCGCCCCGGAGGCGTCGCAGAGCGCGCGGAGCGCCTCGAGGAATCCAGGCTCGGGAGGGACAACGCCCATGTTCCCGGCCACCGGCTCGACCAGGATGCAGGCGAGCCCTTCGCCGTAGCGCTCGACCGCGGAGGCGGCGGCCACGACGTCGTTGTACGGCGCGACCACCGTGTCGGCGGTCACTCCGGTCGGGACGCCGGGGCTGGACGGGATCCCGAGCGTGGCAATACCAGAGCCAGCGTCGGCCAGGAGGGCGTCGACGTGCCCGTGGTAGCAGCCGGCGAACCGGAGGATCCGGTCCCGGCTGGTGACCGCCCGCGCGAGCCGGACGGCGCTCATCGACGCTTCGGTGCCCGAGGAGACGAGGCGGACCTGCTCGATCGAGGGAACCGCGTCGGCGATCTCAGCCGCGAGCTCGACCTCGCCCTCCGTGGGCGCGCCGAAGCTGGTTCCCCGCTGGGCGGCCTCCTGGACGGCGGCAACCGTCTCCGGATCCGCGTGGCCGAAGATCAGCGGCCCCCACGACATCACCCAGTCGAGGTAGCGCCTGCCGTCGACATCCTCCAGGTACGCCCCCTCTCCGCGCCGGAAGAAGATCGGCTCGTCGAGGCCGACGGCCCGCATCGCGCGCACGGGTGAGTTCACCCCTCCCGGGATGAGCCGGCTCGCGCGACGGAAGAGATCGCTGCGCGTCCCTAGAGCCACTGCGCCAATTCCTTCGTCCAGTAGGAGACGACGAACTCGGCTCCGGCGCGCTTGATCGCGGTCAGCGACTCGAGCGCGGCCGCGCGCTCGTCCAGCCAGCCGTGGCGGGCCGCCGCCTTGACCATTGCGTACTCGCCGGAGACGTTGTAGGCGGCAACCGGGAGGTCGAAGCGGTCACGTGCGGCGCGAATGACGTCGAGGTACGGCAGCGCGGGCTTGACCATCAGCACGTCGGCGCCCTCGGAGGCGTCGAGCGCGAGCTCGCGGAGCGCTTCGCGGACGTTGGCAGGATCCATCTGGTAGCCCCGGCGATCGCCGAACGAGGGGGCCGACTCGGCGGCCTCGCGGAACGGCCCGTAGAAGGCGGACGCGTACTTCGCGGCGTAGGCGACGATCGGGGTCAGCTCGAGGCCGGCCTCGTCGAGCGCCGAGCGGATCGCGGCGACGCGGCCGTCCATCATGTCGCTCGGGCACACGGCGTCAGCTCCGGCTTCCGCATGGCTCACCGCTGTCCGTGCGATCAGCTCGAGGCTTTCGTCGTTCGCGACCTCGCCCTCGCGGATGACGCCGCAATGGCCGTGGGAGGTGTATTCGCACAGACAGACGTCGGCGAGCAGAAGCAGGTCCGGATGCCGCGCGCGCAGCGCCTGAAGCGCGCGCTGGACGATCCCGTCGTCGTCGTAGGCGCCCGAGCCTTCCTCGTCCTTCTCCTCGGGAATGCCGAAGAGCAAGACCGCACGCACGCCGAGCGCGACGAGCTCATCCGCCTCGCGGGCGAGATCCTCGACCGAGAATCGCCCCATCGCGGGCAGCTCAGGATTGGCGCGGGAGTCCGGGCCGACGAAGAGCGGCATCACGAAGTCGTCGAGGACGAGCCTCGTCTCGCGGACGAGCCCGCGGAGCCTGTCGGTCCGCCTGAGGCGGCGGAGCCGAGTCTTCGGGAACGTGCTCACGCCCGAATGCTACGCCGGGCGCGGCTCCCACAGCTCGAACCGGTTCCCCTCCGGATCGGTTGCCCAGCCGAAGCGGCCGTAGTCGTGCTGCTCGACCTTGTCGTCGACGACCGCGCCGGCGGCCCGGAGCTGGACGAGCATCGCATCGAGATCGCTGACGCGGTAGTTGAGCATCGACTGCTGGTCGAGCCGCCCGAAGTAGCCGGTGTCGGCATTAAACGCGGACCAGACCGTCAGGTCTCCGCGCTCCGCCTCGAACATCTGCGGAACTCCGAGGTTCTCTGTGTACCACGCTTGGAGCACTTCGGGATCGCGGGCGCGGAAGAAGACGCCGCCGATGCCGAGTACCCGCTCCATCCGCGCCGATGCTACTCGTCAGGCGAGCAGCCGTCGCGCGGCCACACGGGCCAGCAATCCGAACCCGCCGCCGAGGCCGAGCAGCCAGAGCGCCTCGCGACCGGTTCCGCTCCATGGGCTCGAATCGAAGAGCGCGGATTGAAAGAGGCGCGCCGCATGGCTGAAGGGGAACGCCTCGCTGATCCATGCGGCTGCGGGCACGACTTCCTTCGGGACGAGACCGAGGAACACGATCGGCAAGACGATGAGCACGGCGACCAGAGACGCCGTCCTCGCCTCCCGTGCGAGGCCGCCGATCAGCGCGCCGAGGGCGCCAAGACTCGCGCCCGCGAGCGCGACTCCGGCGAGTAGCAGCGGCAACCGCTCCCACGGCTCGCCGCCCTCGATCCCCGCGGCCTGGATGATGATGCCGAAGACGAGCGCGATCCCCGCGCCCAGTCCGAGCGCGACGGCGGCCGCGAGCGCGACCTTCGCCCACACCAACTGGCCGAACCCCACCAGCCCGCGCGCGAGCCTGCCGATCACGTTCTCGTCCCGTTCGGCCGCGAGGGCGCTCGCCGCCAGGAGCAGCGTCAGGAAGGCAATCGTGACCGCGAGCGCATACGACTGCACCTGCGCCGAGAGAGCCCACGTCCGACCGCGCTTGGAGACCTCGACGAGCTGGATCGGGTTCGCTGTCGCCCGCATGGCGGCGTCCGTCTGCGCGAGTGCGAGCCGCGCGTCGTGGACGAAGGCGATGACCCGGTCGCGCTGGGAGCTCGGCGGAAGCTGCGCGAGCAGCTCTTCGGACTTGTCGAGGCCGAGGATCTCGATCTTCCGGCCCAGGAAGCTGATCGTCGCCCCGTGCTTGAGAGCGTGCACGTAGCCCAGGTTCGTGCGAATGAAGGCGCCCTGGAGTTGGCGGTTCAGCGAGTAGACGAGCGCCTGGATCTGCTGCTTGACCCGCGAGGCCAGCGTTCCCGTACCGGTCTGGACCTGCAGCTGCGGGCTGTGGAGCATGCCGCGAAGATTCGAGAGGAAGTCCTGCGGAACCGTGATCACGGCGACGACTTCTCCGTTCCGCAGCTCGCGCTCGGCCTCGTCGCGCGAGAGCCCGACCAGCTTGACGCTCTCGCTCACGTTCCGGATCGTCTTGTCCACGTTGAACGTCTCGCCCGCGAGCGTGATCGTGTGCGGCAGGCCCGCTTCGTCGACGAGCGCCACGCGCGGCTTCGCGCTCGCATAGCCGGCGACGAGCCCGACGAGCAGGGCGATCACGAGCGGGTACGCGACGAGCGTGCCCAGCAGGACCGGCGAGCGCCGGAGGATCCGCAGGTCCTTCCGGACGAGGAGGAGGACCGGCCTCATACGAGCGTGCGCGCGAGCTCGGTCCGCTCGTACTCCTCCAGCGGGCCGTCGAAGGCCAGGACCCCCTCCAGCAGCACGAGAACGCGATCGGCGTGGCCCTCGAGCTCCTCGTGGTTCTGGGTCGCGAACACGACGGCTCCACCGCGCTGCTTGTGCAGGACCGCGGTCTGCCAGAGCTTCCGGCGCTGTGGCGGATCGAGCGCAGCCGTCGGCTCGTCGAGGAGCAGGACGTCAGGGTTTCCGAGGAGCGAGATCGCCAGGTTGAGGCGCTGCCGGTTTCCGACGGACAGGCGCGCGCTCGGGCGCGCCGAGTCGGGTAGCTCGAACTGGGCGAGCAACCTGCCGGCGGCCGCGGGCGGATCGGACTCGCCTTCCAGCTCCGCGAAGAGCTCCAGGTTCTCCCGCGGCGAAAGCCGTCCGTAATGCGCGGGCCGCTGCGGCGTCCAGCCGATTCGCATTCCCTCGCGGCGCTCGACGGCCCCTGAGGTCGGCGTCAGGCTCCCTGCGAGCAGCGCGAGCAGGGTGGACTTCCCGGCTCCGTTCGGCCCGAGGAGGGCGACGACTTCGGCCTCGCGGATCTCGAGGGTCGTCGGCTGCAGCGCCGTCTGATCCCCAAAACGGCGGCTTGCGGCCCGGGCCGCGAGAACCGGGCTCGTGTCGCCCGTCACCACCTGCGGACGCTGCGCCGTCCGTCTCCGGTCCTAGAGTTCGCGGCGATCCGGTGCGCTCCAGGAGCCATCCGAGCCATCGTAACGAGGCCGTCGTCCCCGGCTGGGACTGGTCGTTCGACCAGGACGGCTCGCTGGCGCTCGATCGTCAGGAGCTCTGGCCCGACCCGAGGCCCAGGCCCCGAGTCGTCCTGACAGAGGCTCCTGCGCCGGTCGAGCGGTTGAAAGAGGAGTCGGGACCCGCTACGGTCCGACCGATGCGCTCGCGTCCCTCCAGGCAGGCGCGTCTCGAGCGACAGCGTCGTGTGAGAGCGCGGCGGCGGGCCGGGAGGCTTGCCGGAGCGATCGTGCTGGGTGCCGTCTTGCTCGTGACCCTGCTGCTGACAGCCTTCGCCTCGTCGCACGGACGGACCGTGGCCGCTCCCGTACCCGCGCCGGCGCAGCGGCTCCTCCCCACCGGCCCTCCGAGCCCCCAGGTGATCGCCCTCCAGGGCTCGCTGCGCATCCAGCTTCCCGTCCCGCAGGAGCGCCTGACGGCGATCGGCGTGTACGGCACCGGCGACGCCGCGCTTCCGCTCCGTCCGCTCGGAACCAGAGGAAACCAGGGCTTCATCACGCGAACGTTCCACCGGATCTTCGGCGGCGGCACTGGCCACGGACCTCGCTACTACTCGATGGGCGGGCCCAGCCCGAGCAACACCACGCTGGACGTCGGAGCCGCGGCGGGCACCGACGTCTACGCGCCGGTCGACGGCACGGTCGTCGGCGTGACCCCGTTCGTGATCAACGGTCGGACCATCGGCGCACAGATCGACATCCAGCCGCTCAGCGATCCGGCAGAGGTCGTGTCGATCACGCAACTGCGCCCGGATCCGGCGCTGTCTGTCGGCGACTCGGTCGCGTCCGCGACGTCCCGGATCGGGACCGTCGCCGACCTGGCGGGGATCGAGCAGCAGGAGCTGGCGCGCTTCACGCAGGACGCCGGCAACCACGTCACGATCGCCGTCTATCCCGCCGCGACGCTTTCGATCCCCTGAGGATTCTTTTTATCGCTGACGTGTTCGGCCCGCCGGGCCGGGTCGCGGTCGAAAGCCGGCTTCCCGGGCTGCTCGAGGAGCGCGAGGTCGACTTCTGCGTGGTCAACGGCGAGAACGCGGCCGACGGCGCGGGCCTCACGCCGAAGCTCGCCGACCGGATCCTCGCCGCGGGCGCCGACGTGGTCACGCTCGGCAACCACGTCTGGCGGCGGATGGAGATCGCGCCCTACCTCGCCCGGTCGGACCGGGTCATCCGGCCCGCGAATCTCTCGGTGCACGCGCCGGGCACCGGCCTGGCCGTCCAGCCGGCTCGCGATGGAACGCCAGTCGCAGTCGTCAACCTGCTCGGGCAGCTCTTTCTCTCTCCGGCGCGCAGCCCGTTCGAGATCGTCGACGAGCTGGTCGACGAGGCTCGAAGCCGCACGCCGGTCGTGCTCGTCGACTTCCACGCCGAGGCGACCAGCGAGAAGATCGCCATGGCCCGCCTGCTGGATGGAAGGGTCACCGCCGTCGTCGGGACGCACACTCACGTACAGACCAACGACGCACGCGTCCTCCCGGGCGGCACCGCGGCGATCACCGACGCGGGGATGACCGGCCCGCACGACTCCGTCATCGGCGTCGACGCCGACCTCGCGATTCAGCGGATGCGTACCGGGATGGCGGTCCGCTTCCGCCCGGCCGAGGGCGACGTGCGGATCGAAGGCGTGCTGGTCGAGTGCGGCGAAGACGGGCTGGCGAGTTCGTGCGAATCCGTCCGGGTAATGGTGGACGCGCTCTAGTGCATGCCGCCCCGGTGGATCTGCTGGTCGAACACGTCCGGCGCTTCAACGAGGGGATGCGCTCCGGCGATTTCGCCCCGATGATCGCGGGGTTCACGCCCGACGCCGAGATGATGTTCGAGGGCGCCCCCATCGGCCCGTTCCTCGGCCGGGATGCAATCGCGGAGGCCTATGACCGGCACCCGCCCGACGACGAGATCCTGCTTCTCGGGGAGCCTCGCCTCGAAGGCGACGTCGTCGAGTCCGACTACGCCTGGGTAGCCAAGGGAACGCGCGCCGGCCGGATCATCCTCACCGTCCGGGACGGCGCGATCGCGCGGTTGGTCGTCACGTTCGAGTAGGCGATCAAGGGCGCACGAGGCCCTTCAGGGCGCCCTCGAAGAACGGATCCTGCGGCACCTTGAGCGAGCCCGAGAACGGATAGTCGGAGACGAGCGTTCTCACGGCGCCCGGATCCTAAGCGTTCGCCGGGGCGACGCGAGCACGGCGAGCAGGCCGACCAGCACCAGATCGCGGACGAGCACCGTCCAGGAGGCGAGCTCGTCGAAGTGGAGCGCGAAGTCCCAGTAGCGGTAGGGGAAGTAGGTCTGGGTGAGCATCGCGGCGACCGCCAGGAGGCCGGAGGCGACGACCCCGCGCCGCCCCCAGACGAGGGGCACCAGTGGAACGAGCCAGATCAGGTACTGCGGCGAGAGCACTTTCCCGAGAGCGATGTACGAGAGGAGGGCGATCGCGGACGCCCGGACGAAGCGCTCGCGTCCCGGCTCGCCTCGTGCGAACCAGATCCAGGTGGCGATGATCGCGGCGTCCTGAACGATCGACTGGATCACGGCGAGCGCGTTCGGGAGCGAGCCGGCGAGATTTTGCGAGCCGTGACTCGAGCTCATCGTCACGCCGAGCCCGAACAGGTGATGCAGGCCGAGCAGCACCGCCGCTCCCAGGCTCTCGAGCTGAAGCGGGCGGCCCACTTGCTCCGAGAGGCTGTGCAAGACGCCTCCCGGCGCCAGGATCAGGAATGGGAGGAAGCAGGCGAGGGCGACCGCGGCGAAGGTGCCCCCACACAGGAGCGCTTCCCTCCGCCCGCGCCGTCTCCACACATAGGCGAGCCCGAGTGGGAGAAGCAGAGCCGGGTAGAGCTTCGCCGTGAAGCCGAGCGCGAGGACGACGTGGCCGAGGCGGACTCGGCCCGCGACAAGGCAGGCGATCGCTCCCGCGGTCAGCGCCGCGGGCCACAGGTCGAACCGGGTGAGGATCACCGGCCCCACCAGGAGAGGCGCAACCCCCGCGAAGCCCAGCGCGGCCGCGAGCCGGGCCGGGCCGGCGCCGAGGCTCGTCAGCGCGGCTGCCATCAGCGCGACCATCGCGCCGCCGCAGAAGAGCATCATCCATTCGAAACGGCGCTCGAACACCTCCGAGGAGGGATCGCCGATCGCCGGAATCGCGAAGAACGGAAGCGCGGCCGGCGGATACTCGAGCCTGATGTCGCGATAGGGGACCTCCCCGTCGACGATCTGCTTCCCGTATTGCTGGTAGAGCGGCGTGTCCTTGACCGGGTCGTGAGTGAAGAAGCCGACGTGGAGCAGTCCCCACGAGGCGGAGAACAATCCGATCGCCAGCGCGGCCACGACGGCCGCGAATGGGATCTCAGCCTGCCGGGACCAGCGCTCGAGGCGTGTGCTCACGGGGGAGAGTCTCTTCGACCTTCGCCGCCTGTCGCGCCGGATAGGCGAGGAGCGCGATCGCTGCGAAGGGGAAGAACCACGGGATGTAGAGATAGAACCAGTGCGTCAGGACGAGTTCGAAGCCGATCAGGATCGCGCCGGTCAGGGCCGCGAGTTGCAGCGGCCCCTTTCGCCGTGGAAGGAAGTACGCGACGACCGATCCGATCAGCAGCAGGCCTTCCAGCACCCACTGCACCGCGTGCAGGTTCGGGATCCCGGCCGCGTGGTACTGCCTCCAGTCCCAGAGCGAGAACGGCGACTCGCGCCCGATCTGCCAGCCGAGCGTCCGGTCCCAGAACACGCGCGCCGCGTGGAGCGGGTTCGGCTCGAGCAGGAGGATCGAGAAGGCGGCGAACGTCGCCACCAGGAATCCCGCGAGGAACGCCAGTTGAGCGCGGGGTCGCTTGGGCCCCTCCGGATACGAGAGCCAGAGCGGCGCGACCAGCAGCGCGGCGAACTTCGTCCAGCCGGCGAGCGCCGCGAAGACGCCGCGCGCCCAGTGTGACGTCGAGAGCCAGAAGCCCCAGATCAGGAGCGCGGGCATGATCGCGTCGTTCGTGTTCGAGGTGAGGACGTACTCCGTGAACGGGTAGGCGGCCCACGCAAAGGCGAGCGTGGCGGCGAGCCGCGCCCCTCCGAAGCGGAGCCCGACCAGCGCGAGCCCGATCAGGCAGAGGACATCCCAGAGGATCGACGTCGCATGGGCGGCGGGGAGGCTGTCCCACTTTCCGCTCCAGCCGAAGATCGCCACCGCGGGCAGATAGGCCTCGTAGGCGACCGGGCCGTACGTGTCCCCTCGTTCGTTCGCCGACTCGCACCGGCCGTTCGTCTGGATGCGCTCGCGGATCTCGCCGCTCGAGTCGGAGGGGCCGCACGGCTTGAGCGAATCCTCGACAGGCATGTGCCCGTACGGCGACTGTCCGCTCTCGATGCGGTCGGCGCCGATCACGCCCGAGTAGCCGACGTCGATCACGCTGTGCGGCGCCTCGACGTTGATGCCGATCCGGAAGCCGAGCAAGAAGACCGTGGCCGCCGCCAGCAGCCAGACCGGCCAGACCGGGCGGACGCTGCTGCGCGGGCTGCGGCGCGCGCCGACCCAGATGAGCCGGCCGGCCAGGTAGAACATCGGCGGGTACGCGAGCGGGACGCTCGTGAAGATGTTCCCCTTGTTGAAGTACCAGAGCGAGACCGAGAAGAAGAGCAGCGCGATCAGGTCGAGGTTGCGCCAGCTGAGCGGCCGCCGGATGTTGCCGAGCCCGATCAGGAAGGCGGCGCAGAAGCCGAGCCAGACCCACGTGTTGTTGATCACGGTCCCGCCGAACGCGCCGGAGTAACCGCGGGCCATCTTCCAGGCCACCTGCGCGCCGGTCCAGGCCTCGAGGACGAAACCGTTCGCGTCGTCGACGCGACCCGACGCGATCTCTCCGGCCTTGCCCCACCAGACCTTCACGTCCCACGCCGAGGTCTTCTCGTCGTAGTTCGCCTCGGTCACGCGCCCCCTCTCCGGGTACCGCGAGAGCCACGAGGAGACCTTGTGCTCGGCGAGGAAGATCGCGAGGGCGGACTTCTCGGTGAGGTGCAGGCCTTTCTTCTCCGCGCCGATCGGCGGCTGGAGCGGCGACGGGTCCTTGGCGAGCGCCGCCGGCACGACGAGGAGCGCGAGGAGAGCCGCGACCGCGAGCGCCCGCATCACGTTCAGGTTACTTGTGGCGGGCGGGTTACTTGTGGCGGGCGGGGATCTTCTTGAACGACCAGAGCTTGTTGCCGACGAAGTTGAGCGGGGTCACGAGGATGATCGCGATCGCCTGCGCGACGATCTTCCCCAGCC
>JACDER010000210.1 GCA_013816275.1 Actinomycetota bacterium
AGACTGGGCAGACGCCCTGCTTATCGTCTGACGGCTTCTGTCCTCGCGGCTTCCTCGGCGAGGCGGGCGAGATTCGCCTCGCACTTGTTCGAGTGCCTCTGGATCAGCGGCTTGAGGATGAACCGCTCCACGATCGGGCTCATGAACCCGTGGAGCTCGAAGGTCGAGGTAACGACTTTCCTCGTTCCTCCATTTTCGGGTTCCAGCGTGTGGCGAACCACATGGTGGAGGCTGCCCGGGCCGGCGGGCATCGACCCGGTCACCTCCCAGAGCTTGAAGGGCTCCACGGCCTTGACCATGACCTCGGAGGAGAAGGTCTGCTTGGCCGGACCCTTGCGCACCTCCGTCCACCGCCCGCCGACCTCGTCCAGCGGGCCGTGCACGCCTTTGACCTCGAGGACACCCGCCTCCCACTGAGGCCGAAGCTCTGCGTTCCAGACGAACGGCCAAACCACCTCTGGGGGCGCGTCAACGTGCTGGCTGTTGCGAACCTGCTGCATTTTCGCTAGACGGCTGCGTCCAAACGCCTTATGCTCATCCTCCATGGCGAGGCGGGTTAAACGAGGGCTCATTATCGCAAAGATCAAGCCCGGATCGGAAGAAAATGTGGCCGAAATTTTCGCCGAGTCCGATCGATCCGACCTGCCCGGACTGGCTGGCGTGACGCACCGCAGTCTGTTCGTCCTCGAGGACGTCTACATTCACTACGTCGAGATGGACGAGGACTTCACGCAGGCGGTCGATCAGGTGCGCGAGCATCCGCTGTTCAAGGAGATCAGCCGCAAGCTCGACGACTACATCACGCCGTACAACCCCGAGACGTGGCAGTCGCCGAAGGACGCGACGGCCGTCGAGTTCTACACCTGGGATGCCGACGAAGAGTGACGCTGGAAGAAGCACGGGCGAGTCTCGAAGAAGGTGATCTCGAGCGGGCACGCGAGGCGCTGCAGCGCGCGCTCGAGAACGATCCGAACGACTCGGCTGCGCTCGTCGACCTCGGCTACCTGGCGCTCGGGGCCGGCAACGAGGAGGAAGCCACGGAGCTCTTTCGGCAGGCGCTCGAGCGCGAGCCGGGGAACATCGACGCGCTGCGCGCGATCGCGACGATTCACGGGCGTTCGGGCCGCGCAGAGGACGCGTTCGACGCGGCGAACGCGGTCGCCGACGCTCAACCCGAGGATCCTCTCGCCGCCCTCGAGCTCGCGGAGGTCGCCCTCGACCTCGGGCGACTCGACGAGGCGGCCTCTGCCTTTCAGCGCATGCGCGGGCTCGACGACGACCTCGGGCACGAGGTCTACGCGTTCCACGGGCTGATCGAGGTGGAGCTTCGTCGGGAGAACTGGCGGCGCGCCCTCGACCTCGCCGTCGACGCGACGAGGGTCGACCGGGCCGGCCGGACGACCGACATCCTCGCCTTCGTCGTCGCGCAGGTCTTCGGGAAAGCCGACCGGGCCGTGCCGGAGCTTGCCGAGGTCGAGGCGGCGCTCGCGCGCTCGCGCGACGAGCATCGGCGGCTGCACTTGGAGGCTTGGTGAGCACGCCGGCGCAGGCGCCGCCGAAGCCCGGGACCGACGTCCAGTGGACGCGCTGCCCGTCCTGCGACGCCTTCGTCTACTACAAGCGGCTCCAGCGGAACCTCGGCGTCTGCCCCGAGTGCAACTACCACTTCCGCATCCCGGTGGCGACGCGCCTCGAACAGTTGCTCGACGAGAACAGCTTCGATGATCTGAGCGGCGACCTCGAGCCGCTCGACGTCATCGGCTTCGCCGACTCCAAGCCGTACGCGCAGCGGATCGAGGAAGCCCAGCGGAAGACCGGGTCCCGGGAGGGAATCACGTACGGCACGGCGACGGTGGGCGGCCTCCCGCTCGTCGTCTCGGTGATGAACTTCAACTTCGTCGGCGGCTCGATGGGGAGCGCTGTCGGCGAGGGCGTGACGCGCGCGGCCGAGCTCGCGCTCGAGCGGCGGATACCGCTGCTCGTCGTCTGCGCCTCCGGAGGAGCGCGTATGCAGGAGGGCTGCATCTCGCTCATGCAGATGGCCAAGACGAGCGCCGCCTTCGCGCGGCTGCACGAGGAAGGGATCCTCGTCGTCTGCCTGCTGACCGACCCGACCTACGGCGGCGTGAGCGCGTCGTTCGCGACGCTCGGGGACGTCCTCCTTGCCGAGCCGAACTCGTACATCGGCTTCGCCGGCCCGAAGGTGATCGAGCAAACGATCAGGCAGCAGCTCCCGGACGGCTTCCAGACGGCCGAGTTCCTCCTCGACCACGGCATGCTCGACCTGGTCGAGCCGCGCGAGAACCTCCAGGGCGTCCTGCGCAAGCTGCTCGAGCTGCACACGCTCTCCGACGGCGACCTGCCCGAGACCGAGGGCGCCGAGGCGGTCAACGACCCTGACTCGCTCTCGAAGCGATCCGCCTGGGACATCGTCCAGCTCGCGCGCAACATCGAGCGGCCGAACACGCTCGAGTACGTCGGCTTCGTCTTCGACGACTTCCAGGAGCTGTACGGCGACCGCCTTTTCGACGAGGACGCGGCCATCGTCGGCGGCGTGGGCCGGCTCGGAGACCTTGCCGTCGTCGTGATCGGCCACCAGAAGGGGCATACGACCAGCGAGATGATGGAGCGGAACTTCGGAATGCCGAACCCCGAGGGCTACCGCAAGGGAATGCGCCTGATGGAGCACGCGGCCCGCTTCGGGATGCCGCTCATCACCTTCGTCGACACGCCCGGCGCGTACCCCGGCCTCGGCGCCGAGGAGCGCGGGCAGTCGATCGCGATCGCGGAGTCGATCATGAAGATGTCGCGGCTGCCGGTCCCGGCGATCACGATCGTCACCGGCGAAGGTGGATCGGGCGGCGCGCTCGCGCTCGCGGTCGGTGACCGCGTGCTGATGATGGAGAACTCGTACTACTCGGTGATCAGCCCCGAGGGATGCTCGACGATCCTGTTCAAGGACGCGGCGCAGGCGCCGCGCGCGGCCGAGGCCCTGCGCTTGACCGCCGCGGACCTGCTGCGCCTCGGGATCATGGACACGGTCGTCCTCGAGCCCGAGGGCGGCGCGCACACCGACCCGCCGACAGCCGCCGCGAACGTGAAGACCGCCATTGTTTCTGCCCTGTGCGAGCTGATCGGGACGCCCGTCGACGAGCTGCTCCAGAACCGCTACGAGCGCTTCCGCAAGTTCGGCGCGCCCGGCCGCCAACCCACCCTTCCGCCGATCGAGGAGAGCGAATGACCGATTCCAACATGGATCTGATCCGTTCCGTCTGGGAGGAAGCCCGCGACCTGATCAAGCGGCTCGAGGGGTCGACCGTCCGCCGCTTCTCGGTGCAGGCGGGCGAGACGAAGATCGAGATCGAGCGGACCGCGGCCGTCGGAGTGGCCGCCGCGCCCGCGGCGCCTGCCGCTGCCGCCGGAGCGCCGGCC
>JACDER010000211.1 GCA_013816275.1 Actinomycetota bacterium
TACTCGCTCTGGCCTGGTTTGGAAGCGCGCAGAGCGGACGCGCTGCTCGCGCTTGATCCTCGCCTCCCTGATCTCCTACCCACAGGCGATCGTCCTCGGCCTGCTCCAGGGATTCTCGGAGCTCTTCCCGATCTCCAGCCTGGGCCACAGCGTCATCCTCCCGAAGCTGCTCGGCTGGAACATCCACCAGAACGACAGCTACTTCATCACCTTCCTCGTCGCGACGCACCTCGCCACCGCGCTGGTGCTGCTCGGGTTCTTCTGGCGCGACTGGGTGCGGATCATCAAGGGGATCGGCCGGAGCCTTCGTGACCGCCAGATCGCTCCAGACGACACCGACGCCAAGCTCGGCTGGCTGCTCATCATCGGCACGATCCCGGCCGGCCTGCTCGGCTTGCTGCTCGAGCACAAGCTCCGGCACGCATTCGCGTCTCCGCGCTCGGCCGCGATCTTCCTGATGCTGAACGGCCTGCTGCTGTTCGGCGCAGAAGTGCTGCGCCGGCGCGCGGTGCGGGTGGACAGGGACGACGACACGCGCATCGCCCGCCAGGTGGGCTGGCTCGGAGCCTTCGGCGTCGGCGCGGCGCAGGCACTCGCGCTGATCCCCGGTTTCTCACGATCCGGCGCGACGATGGGCGGCGGCCTCCTCGTCGGACTCTCCAACAAGGACGCCGCCCGCTTCGCCTTCCTGCTCGCGACGCCGATCATCGGCGCCGCGGCCGTCCTCAAGCTTCCGGAGCTATTCGCGCACCAGGGCGACGGCGTGCGCGGTCAGGCGCTCGTCGGCGCGCTGTTCTCGGCCGTGACGGCCTATCTCGCGGTCCGTTTCCTGATGCGGTTCTTCGAGACGAACACGCTGGTCCCGTTCGCGGTCTACTGCCTGCTCGCAGGGCTGGGGACGACGCTGTACTTCGTTACTTGACGGTGAACGTGCCCTTCATCTGCGAGGCGTGAGGGGCGCAGTAGTACGTGTACTTCCCCTTCTTGAGCTTGACGGTGACCGTCTTCGTCCCGACGAAGCCGATGCCCGTCAGTTGCTTGCTCACGGGGCCCTTGAGGGCGAAGTTGTGGATGTTCGACTTGTCGTTGATCTTGAACTTATAGGTGCCGGCCTTGAGGTTCGTGGCCCCCTTCAGCGAGATGGTGAAGCCGGGACCGACGGTCCCGTTGAGCGTCGTGACGGAGGGGCGGCTGAAGGCCGAGGACGCGATGACCAGCGCGACGGCGACAACGAGGATTGCGACGACTGTCTTGTGCATGAACGACCTTTCACTCGGATTACGCCGATCTTAACGACGGCGCGAACGTAACGGTTTTCGTACCGGCACTACGCGGCGCGGGCGAGATCCGCGTCGAGCTGCGCGGCGAGCGCGGTCATCGCCGCGGACTCCAGCTGGCGCACACGCTCCCGCGTGAGGCCGAGCTCCTTGCCGATCGCCTCGAGCGACGAAGCCTCGCCGTGGAAGCCGAACCGCAGCTCGAGCACGCGCCGCTGACGCTCCGGCAGCTTCTGAAGCGCCTGGCGCACCTCCAGCCGGCGGATCGAATCCGCTGCCTCCTCGGCGGGATCCCCTGAGGTGGGGTCGCCGAACAGGTCGCCGAGCTCGCCGCCGTCCGAGCCGTCACCCAGGCTCTGGTTGAGCGAGACGGGCGCCTCGGCCGCGTCGAGTGCCTCCTCGACGTGCCGAAGCTCGAGGCCCGCGGCCTCCGCAAGCTCCTCGCGGGTGGCCTGCCGGCCCAGCTTCGTCTCGAGCCGGGCGGCTGCGCGGCTCAGCTTGAGCCGGCGCTCGTGCACGTGCGTGGGGACGCGGATCGTCGTGGACTGGTTGGAGACTGCGCGCTGGCACGCCTGGCGGATCCACCAGGTTGCGTACGTCGAGAACTTGAACCCGCGCCGCCAGTCGAACTTCTCGACGGCCCGGTTCAGCCCGATGACGCCTTCCTGGACGAGATCGCCGAGGGGCACGCCGTGACCCTGGTAGCGCTTCGCGATCGAGATGACGAGGCGAAGGTTCGAATTGATCATCCGCTCCTTCGCAGCAGCATCACCGCGTTCGACCCGCTTCGAGAGCTCGACCTCCTCCGCCGCGGTCAGCAGCGGGAAACGCCCGGCGTCCCGCATCAGCAGCCCCAGCGAATCGGTGGGGACGTGCGAATGGTCGGCCTCGGCCTGGATTTCGGGCGCGACGATTTCCACGCCGCGCTCCTCGAGCTCGGACCGCAGGGACGCAACCTCGTCCTCACTGAGGTCATGCTCAAGCGCGAGCGCGTCGAACGCGCTCTCTTCGATTGTCCCTCGCTCGTCGATTTCGTCGAGAAGCTCGGAGACAGGCAGATCAACGAAAACGTTCAGTTCTGTCACTTCCTTTCACTGGTCGTGCGGCGGCGGCGCCTCTCTTACGGCCGCCATCGGCCGCACTACCTATAACGCTCCACACCAAGGGGGTATTCCGGCCAGGGCACACGTTCACGACAAGCGCGTGCGCCTGACGAGCTAGAGGATACTACCGGTTCGTGACAGCCGACGCAGCGCCTGCCCGCACCGCGACTTCCGCGCCACCGCGAACGCGCAGGCTTACGCACCTCCTGGCCGCGCCGCTCTACTCGCTCTACACGACCCGGCTGCGTCACGAGGTCGAACGCCTTCCGCTCCCGGCACACGTCGCGGTCATCCTCGACGGAAACCGCCGCTGGGCGAGCCTCGCCGGCCTGCGCACGCCGGCGGACGGCCACCGAGTCGGCGCGGACAAGCTCGACGAGCTGCTCGACTGGTGCGTGCGACTCGGAATCGGCCAGGTGACCGTCTGGGCGCTCTCGAACGAGAATCTCAGCCGTTCGCAGGAGGAGGTCTCGGGCTTGCTCGACGTGGTGGCGGAGAAGCTCGCGTCACTCGCGGAGCTGCACGGCCGCCAGGCGGTTCGCATCCGCGTCTACGGCCGGCTGGAGGATCTCCCCGACCCGCTTCGGGATGCGATCCGGTCCGCGGAAGAGGCGACGGCCTCGAATGACGGCCTCCGGCTCAACATCGCGGTCGGCTACAGCGGCCGCGACGAGCTGGTGGACGCCGCGCGGGCGCTCGTCAGGCGTCTGGCGGCGGAGGACCTCGACGCGAGCACGATGGCCGAGCGAATCACTGCCGAGGCGATCGCATCACACCTGTACACCGCGGGTGAGCCCGATCCCGACCTGATCATCCGCACGAGCGGCGAGGTGCGGCTGAGTGGCTTCCTCCCCTGGCAGGGCGCGCACAGCGAGCTCTACTTCACGGACGTCTACTGGCCCGAGCTGCGCGAGCTCGACTTCCTGCGCGCCTTGCGCACCTACCAGCACCGCCGGCGACGCTTCGGCCGCTAGATGGGTGATGCCATGAGATCGCCGACTGCGGGGCGCGAGCTGGTGCGTCTGGGGCGTCGAGGCGGACGCTTGCCG
>JACDER010000212.1 GCA_013816275.1 Actinomycetota bacterium
GTACGGGATCGAGATCGACGAGCGGACGGACGCCTCGCCGCCGGGGACGCAGGTGCTGGCCCGGATCCCGAACATCCTCCCGAACGCGGGCCGCTCCGCAGAGATGACCTACTACGAGACGCCGGCTGGCGCGAAGGTGTTTGCCGCGGGGGCGCTCAACTTTGCCGCGTCGGTCGACCAGCCCGTCGTCTCCCAGCTGCTCGAGAACCTGTGGACGCGGTTGAGCGTGCCGTGAGCGGCCACCTCGACGTCGGCGACGGCAACCTGATCCACTGGGAGGTACACGGGGACGGAAAGCCGGCAGTCGTGTTGCACGGCGGGCCTGGGTCGGGCTGCGTCCCGGGTTACCTCGAGTTCTTCGACCTCGCCCGCTACCGCGTCGTCCTGTTCGACCAGCGGAATTGCGGGCTGAGCCGGCCGCACGCGAGTGACCCGTCCGTCGACCTGAGCGCGAACACGACCGCGCACCTCGTCGCCGACATCGAGCGACTCCGCGAGCACCTTGATGTCGAGCGCTGGCTCGTGCTCGGAGGCTCGTGGGGCAGCACGCTCGCGCTCGCCTACGCGGAGGCACATCCCGACCGCGTGACCGAGATCGTCCTCTTCGGAGTGACGACCGGACGCCACTCGGAGTTCGACTGGACGTTCCGCGGCGGCCTGAGCCGGTTCTTTCCCGCGCAGTGGGAACGGCTGGCAGCGCACGTCGAGGGCGCGGACGACGTGGTCGACGCCTACTACCGGCTGCTGCACGACCCGGACGCCGAGGTTCGCTGCCGCGCGGCCGAGGAGTGGTGCCTGTGGGAATCGGCGACCCCGCACTGGCCTCCGCGCGAGGGCCTCGAGAAGCACTTCCAGGATCCCGCGTTCGCCTACTCCTTCGCCCGCCTTGTCACGCACTACGTCCGGGCGAACGCCTGGCTGGAGGACGGCGAGCTCATCCGCGGCGCCGGCGCGCTGGCGGAGATCCCCGGAGCGATGGTCAACGGCCGCTGGGACTTCCAGGCGCCGATCGAGAACGCGTGGACGCTTCAGCAGGCCTGGCCGCGCGCCGAGCTGACGGTGATCGACGACGCCGGGCACGCGATGAAGCCGGCGACCATCCAGGCCGTGCTGGACGCGACCGAGCGCTTCAGTCGTACTTGAAGAAGCCCTGCTTGGTCTTGCGGCCGAGCTGGCCCGCCTCGAGCATCTTCAGGAGGCGAGGCGGCGGAGCCATGCGCTCCTCGCCGAGCGCCGCCGCGAGGGCGTCAGAGGCGTGCACGTGGATGTCGATCCCGATGAGGTCGATCAGCGCACACGGCCCGATCGGCCAGTTCGCCCCGTAGGTCATCGCGCGGTCGACGTCCTCCGGCGAGACGCGGGCCTCGTCGATCACGCGGACGCAGTCGTTCAGGAGGGGAATCAGGATCCTGTTGACGACGAATCCTGGCGTGTCGTTGCACCCGATCGGCTCCTTGCCGAGGCGCTGCACAAATGCGTAGGCGGCGTCGAAGACCTCGTCGGAGGTGTGCGCGGTGCGAACGACCTCGACCAGCTTCAGCACGGGCGCCGGGTTGAAGAAATGCATCCCGACGACTCGCTCGGGCCGGGCGGTGACGTCTGCGATGTCCGTCACGGACAGAGCGGACGTGTTCGTGGCCAGAATCGCGTCGGGCCCGAGCAGTCCGTCCAGCTCCTTGAAGACGGCGGTCTTGGCACCGATGTCCTCGATCACGGCCTCGATCACCAGGTCGCACCCGGCCAGGGCGCCCAGATCCGTCGCCAGCGTGAGGCGGCCGAGCATCGCCTCCTTGTCCTCCTGGGTCATGCGGCCCTTCTCGACGCCGCGGCTCAGGTAGTGGTCGATCGTCCCTCTCCCCCGCTGCGCGAACTCCTCGTTCACCTCACGTCCAACCGTCTCGAAGCCGGCCTGGAGGCACACCTGCGCGATCCCGGCCCCCATCGTGCCCAGCCCGACGACACCGACTCTTTCGATCGTCACGTGGGCACCTCGCCGCTCGCGGGTCGGTAGTAGCGGTCCGCGTATTCCTTGACCATGCGGTGGCTGGAGAAGCGCGGAGTGACCTCTTCCACCGAGGCCTCCATCATCTGCTTCCAGCGCGACCGGTCGTCGTAGTACGTCGGCACGACCTCATCTTCCAGTAGCCGGTAGAGCTCTGCCCGGTCGGCGTCGGCCGACTCTCCTGGGATCGCCCAGCCGATCTCGGGCGAGTACGCCTCCGGCCACCAGCCGTCCAACACGGACAGGTTGAGAACACCGTTCATCGCCGCCTTCATCCCGCTCGTCCCGGAGGCCTCCATGGGGCGCTGCGGCGTGTTCAGCCAGATGTCCGATCCGGAGGTGACGTAGGAGGCCACCTCCATGTTGTAGTTGGGGACGAACGCCACGCGGCCGGCAAAGCGCGGGTCGCGCGCGATCGTGGCGATCCGGGCGATCAGCTCCTTCCCCGCGTCGTCGGCCGGATGCGCCTTGCCGCTGACGACCACCTGGACTGGAAGCTCGGCGAGCCGGTCAGGCTCTGAGAAGAGAAGCGTCGCCCGCTTATAGGTGGCGAATCGCCGCGTGAAGCCGATCGTCAGCCGGTCGGGATCGAGCTCGACGCCGGTGCGGTCCCGTACGAACGCGATCAGATCGCTCTTGCACTCGGCGTGCGGCTTCTCTTTCTTCCAGGTCGGGACGTGGGCGCCGTTCGTGATCGACCCGATCTCGTGCCCCGGCCACATTCCGCGCGAGACCTCGCCGTGGAGCTCGGAGACGCCGTTGGCGTAGGCCGCGGTCTTCAGGGCCAGCGGCGTGAGGCCAACCTGGCCGTCCTGCTCGAGGAAATCCCAGTCCAGGCCGCACTCCTCGACGAGGACGCCCAGGTAGCGGCGCGCGAGCTCGGACTCGAACACTTCATTGCCCTCCGGGACGGGCGTGTGCGTGGTGAAGACGGTCGAGGCGCGGACGCGCTCGACCGCGTCGTCCGTGCTCGTTCCGGCCGCGACCAGTGTGCGGATCCGCTCGAGCGCCGCGAACGCCGCGTGGCCCTCGTTCAAATGGAACGCGGTCGGCTCGTGCCCGAGCGCCGTCAACGCCCGCACGCCGCCGACGCCGATCACGACTTCCTGGCGGATCCGCTCCTCGCGGTCGATCGTGTAGAGGCGCGGCACGATCGCGTCCGATTCGAGCAGGTAGAGCGGGACGCTCCCGACGTCGAGCCGCCAGACCGTCACCGCCACCGTCTCGCCAGCGAGCTCCACCTCGACCGAGACGTCCTCCTTGACCAGGCCGACGCCGGACAGGTCGGCCTCCGGGTACTCCTCGCGCTGGCGGCCGTCCTCGTCGATCACCTGGGTGAAGTACCCCTGGCGGTAGAGCAGGCCGACGGCGACGAGCGGCAGCCCGAGATCGGAGGAGGACTTGAGATGGTCGCCCGCGAGAACGCC
>JACDER010000025.1 GCA_013816275.1 Actinomycetota bacterium
ACCCGGATCCTGCAGTAGCGGGGGGATAGTCGAAAGGGAACGTCCTCCCTGCCGCTCACGATGGGCGTTGACGAGACGCCACCGAAGCGGAGGGAGGACACTCTTGAAGGTGAAGGTAACAGAGCGGTCGGCGTTGGTCCAGGTTGGGGCTTCGACCCAGCAGATGACCGCACACGCGGGGCTCGTGCTCGTGCGCGAGTTGGCCGGGGCGCTCGGGCTTGCCGAGCTCCTGGACGAGATCACGGTGAAGAAGCGGCGGCGCGGGTACTCGCCGGCACAGCAGGCGCTTGCGCTCTGCGAGACGTTGATCGCGGGCGGCGAGTGCCTGGACGATGCGGCGCTGCTTCGTGCCGACACGGCCCAGCAGCAGCTGCGCGGGCATGCGGTGCCCGATCCGACCACGCTCGGCCGCTTCCTGGCCAGCTTCAACCTCGGTCACATCCGCCAGTTCGAGCGCGCGCTCGACCAGTCGTTTGCACGCGTGCACCCGCTGCTGGATCGCTCGACGGTCACGCTCGACCTGGACGCGACCCTGGTCGAGCATCATGGGCCGGTCGGCTCGCGCCAGGGCACCCGCGGTACCTACACCGGCAAGATCGCCTGGCACCCGCTGCTCTGCTTCGTCGGCGAGACCGGGGAGTGGCTGCACGGCAGGCTACGCAACGGGCACGCGGCCGCCTCGACTGGTGCCCGGCGCTTCCTGGCCGAGTGCGTCCGTCGCCTCCCCGAGGAAGCGCGCCTGTATCTGCGTGCCGACGAGGGCTTCTGGGGCCAGGACTTCTTCGCCGAGCTCGAGCGGCGCCAGGTCACCTACGCGATCGGCGCGCCGCAGATCGCTTCGGTCAGAGCGCGCATCGCCGCGGTTGCGGCCGCGGATTGGAGCCCGTCCAGCTACCGGGACGGCAGCGAGGTCACGAGCTTCGAGTGGCAGCCGAAGACGTGGGCGCGCCCGCGCCGCTTCGTCGTGCGCCGTGACCCGGTCGCCCCCGGCGAGCAACTGACCCTGGACGCCGGCGGCTACCACTACTACGTCCTCGTCACCAACGACCAAGAGCGCTCCGCGGACGAGCTCGAGCGCTGGCACCGGGCGAAGGCGAACGTCGAGAACCGGATCAAGGAGGCGAAGCTCGGGCTCGGGCTCGACAACCTGCCCTGCCGCGGCTTCCACGCCAACTGGGCCCACCTGCTCATCACGCTGCTCGCCTACAACCTGCTCTGCTGGCTGAAGCTGCTCGCACTGCCCGCGCGCGAGCGTTCCAGCTATGCGAAGCGGCTGCGCTTCCGCTTCATCGCGGTCGCCGCCACCGTCGGCCGCTCCGGCCGGCGGCTCGTCCTTCGCCTCTCGGCCGGCTACCCGCTGCTCAACGACTTCGTTGAAGCGCTGCACCGCATCCGCGGCCTCGCACGAGCGCCCGCCTGAGCGCCTCACTCGCCCGCAATCGAGAGCGAACGCCCCGCCCGCGGGCGCAGCCACCGCTCAGAGCGCACGGCATGCCGCCGATGCCGCCCACTCGGCTCCTCCTCGCCCCGCCGCCCGCGACTCCGACCGCAGAGACGACGAAATCGCAGCCAACCCCGCCCGTTCAACTGCTTATTGCAGGATCCGGGTAGCTAGCTGAGGGTCGGCGCTCCGGAGCCACTCCTCGAGCGGGACGGGTGCGTCGAGAGAGGAGAAGTCCCCCCAGGTCACGCATCTCGCGGGCGGCGGCTGCCATTGCACTCACGGCCCAGGTCAAGCCCCTCCCAGGCTGATCCTCCGCCCCCCCCGGCGCCCACGATCTCGTCCATCGACAGGCCGGGGCGGGCGAGCACGTTGAGCGGCTTGGAAGTCGCTTCGCATACGGCTCGGATCTCGTCCCCGCTCCGCAGACCGGGTGCGTACAGCACATCGGCGCCGGCTCGCTCGTAGGCCTGCAGCCGGGCGATCGTGTGCGTCGAGGTCCGGGTTTCCTCGAATGTGGTTCTCGGCCCGCGCGGGGAAAACGAAGGGGTGGTCGAGGCCCCGCGGCCTCGACGGCCGCAGCCACTCGCTCCACCGCCTGGTCGAGCCCGTAGATCTCACCCGCGGGGTCGTAGTCCTTGATCGAGCCGCCGACGGCCCGGCCTCTGAAGCGCGCGCGATTGCGGCTGCGGCGTCTACGGGCCATGTCTGGTGCCTGGCACGTGCCAGGCACCGGTCGACGAAGAGTTCAGGCTTGTAGAGCACTAGCCGTCCGCCCGGCTTGACTACCGCAGGGAACCTCGTTCGTGGGCATCCTGGCCGGGAACGTGAAGGCTGTCCGCCTACGCCGCGCGGAGGGATCGTCCCACATCCAGGCCCGGCACGGCTTCGTCGTTCGGAAAAACCAGGCGCATCCGATCGCCTCTCTCGTCGCCCTCGATGCGAACGGCAACGAGTTGGAGAGTGTCGCTGCGGACGCTCCCGTCGCGGTCGAGTGCGACGACACGGGGTGTACGTCGACTGTGTTCTTCTCGAAACGCCCGGTACTCCACGCAGACGCTGTCGCCACCCGGGGTGACCTGGCGTACTGCGAGCAGCTTCCCGCCGTCAGGCGAGGTCGCGATCGGCCGCGCTTCGGCGGTGAACGAGCGGTAGCCTGCCGGGACGAGCGGCAGCTGACGCGTCCAGCGATACGACGCCGAGTGGGAAGGCTCGGGCCCTGGGCCACCGACGAATGCCGGGATCGACGCAGCAAGCCCACCGACCGCAAACGCGGCCACACAGGCGACCCACTTAGCGCGAGCGCTCAATCGCGGCCCGGTAGGCGTCCATGTAGTCGGCCACCATCCGCTCCCCCGAGAACCGATCCTCCACATACGCGCGGCACTCGAGCGGATCCAACTCGTCGGCCTCCTCGAGCTTCGCCGCCATCTCGCGATAGTTGTCGACGACGATGCCGCCGCGGCTGCCCTCCTCGATCACCTCGGGCACGGCTCCCCGCCGCGTCGCGATCACCGGCGTACCGCACGCCATCGACTCGATCATGACGAGCCCGAACGGCTCCTCCCACTCGATCGGGAACAGGGTCACGCGTGCGTTCTGGAGCAGCTCGACCTTCTCGCCGTGGGTGACTTCACCCAGGTATTCGATCCCGTTGCCGAGATGCGGCTGGACGTACTGCTCGAAGTACTCCCGCTCCTTCGGCTCGCGGCGCTTGCCGGCGATCTTGAGCGGCGTCCCGGTCTCCATGGCGATCGCCACGGCGCGGTGCGCGCCCTTGTCGGGGCTCATCCGCCCGAGGAAGAGGAGGTAGTCGCCGCGGTGCGGCTTGCAGGGATAGAGGGAGAAGTCGAGCGCGTTCGGCACGTTCGCGACCCAGGGCAGGTTGGGCTTCGGCTTCCGCTGGTTCAGCGAGATCGAGATCATCCCGACCTGAGGGGCCACCCGCGCGATCTGCTCGTAGATCGGGCCGGCCTCACCGTCCAGCGGCCCGTGCAGCGTGTGGACGACGGGCGTCGAGACCGCTCCGCCGAGCGCGGCGCCAGGCGGGCCCGAATGCTCGTTGATCACGTCGAACTCGTCCGCTCGCTCGTAGCAGGCGAGCGCATGGTGGAGCTCCGGGAGGCTGCGGCCGATCAGGTGGCTCGGCGCCTCCGCGTAGACGTAGGAGAGCTTCGCCTTCGTCCACGAGTCTCCGGACGCGAACATGGTCACGTCCTCTCCAGCGTCGGCAAGCCCGTCGGCGAGCAGCGAGACGATCCACTCGGTCCCGCCGTACCCGGTCGGCGGCACCGGGAACCAGACCGGCGCCACGATCGCGATCCGGAGCTTCTCGCTCACCGGATCTCTTCTATGCCCACGCGTCCGTCTTCCAACCTGACGTCCCAGCTGCGATCGAAGGCCCTGATCCCGGTCAGCCGCAGCCGCCGGGCCCACGACGGCAGCTCGGGCGCCGTCGTCTGGAGGATCTGCTTCTCCCGGTCGGGCCGCAGGCCGAGGAGCACCTGAAGAAGAAGGACAGGTGTGCCGGCCGCCCACGCCTGCGGCCGCGCTGCGGTCGGATAGGCGATCGGGAACGGCGTGTCGGCGCGGGGGAAGCCGGCGAAGACCTCGGGCAGCTCGTACTGGAAGTACGCGGCGGCATCGAGGATGCGGCGCACGATCCGCTGCGTTTCGGGCCAGCGGCCGTAGGCGGCGAGGCCCCAGGCGATCAGGGAGTTGTCGTGGGGCCAGACCGTTCCGTTGTGGTACGAGAGCGGGTTGTAGGCCGCCTCGTTCGCGGACATCGTCCGCACGCCCCAGCCCGACCAGAGACCGGGGCCCATCAGCGCGTCGACGACCGCGTCGACCCGTTCCGGGGGAACGACGCCGCTCCAGAGCAGGTGCCCCATGTTCGAGCAGGCCGCGTCGACCTGCTGCTTGTCGCGGTCGAGCGCGAGCACGTAATACCCGCCGTTCCGCTCCGTCCAGAACTGCTCGTTGATGCGGCGGTAGAGCTCGTCGGCGTCGCGGTCGAGTCGCTCCGCGAGCTCACGGTCTCGCCAGACGTTCCGAGCCAGCTCGGCCATCCTGCGCTTCGCGTCGTAGACGTAGCCCTGCACCTCGACTGCGGCGATCGGCGCCTCGGCGAAGCGGCCGTCCGAGAAACGCTGCGAGTCGTACGAGTCCTTCCAGGACTGGTTCTGGATCCCGCGATCGCTGCGCCGAAGGTACTCCACGAGCCCATCCCCGTCGAGGTCGCCGTACTCGTCGATCCAGCGCAGCGCGTTCATGGCCGGCTCGCGCAGGCCGCGGACGAAGGCCGCATCGTCCGTCCACCGCCAGACCTCCGAGAGCAGGATGAGGTACAGCGGCGTCGCGTCGACCGTCCCGAAGTAGCACTCGAACCAGTTCTGGGCGGCCTTCCCGTGCCGGACCTCGTGGACGATCTTCCCGGGCTCGGCGTCGATCTTCGGGTTGTCCTCGGTCGCCTGGAGCTCGGCGAGCGCCTCCAGCGCCGAGCGGGCGAGCTCGGAGCCGAAGAGCAGCGTCTGGAGACACGTGATGATCGTGTCGCGCCCGAAGACGGTCATGAACCAGGGCATCCCGGCGGCAGGCAGCCGTCCACCCGCCGTCCCCTCGCGCATACGCAGCGCGGCCAGGTCCGAGACGGAGTGCTCGAACGCGTGCTCGAGGTCGTACCAACCGGCGTGCAGCTGCGGCACGCGTAGACGCCAGGCGGAGACGGAGTCCATCACCCGGTCGCGCTCGTCGCCGAACCGGCGCTCGACGTGCTTCGGCATCGCGACCTCGCCGTCCAGAGAGGTCGCCACGTCCACGCGCAGCTTCCAGCGCTCGCGCGGCTTCAGTTCGATCCGGTAGCGCACCGTCGACCCGTCCGACTCGCCCGGCGGGGAGAGAACGATCTGGGTCCGCGCCGCGCTTCCGTTGCCGTTGTCCTCGAGCAGCAGCTGACCGTTGTCGCTGTCGTACCGGACAGGAACGAGCGGCGGCAGAGGCTTCGCGCGCATCGGGTCTCCCAGCGCGAAGTCGTGTTCCTTGACCGCGAAGATGTCGGCGAAGTCGGTGCCGAACTCGAGCGCGAGCTCGAACGAGACCGGCTCGAGCGTCTGGTTCTCGATGGTGAAGTGGTCCTGCATGCCGTCGCCGATGAACCGGTTGCGCGCGATCGAGATCTGGTCCTGCTGGAGGCCGTCCGCGAGCGGGTTTCGCATGTAGAACGCGGCCGAGAAATACTCGACCTTGTCGGAGGAGAGAACGAGCGGGCGCTGGCCGTTGACGGTCAGCCGGAGCAGCGAGAGGAACCGCGTGTCGTCGGCGAACAGGCCGCCGGTCGGGAAGTCGATGTCACCCCGCTCGTCGCAGATGCAGAAGGTCGAGCCTTCGAGGATTCCGAACCTCACTCCGTCAGGCATTCCGCACGATCCTTGCCGCAGAGGACTGGGCGAGGGCCTTGACGACCAGCTCGTCCACGTTCACGTGGGGCGGCCGAGTCAGCGCGAACACGACGCACTCCGCGATGTCCTCGGGCGTGAGCGCTTCGACGTTCTCGTACACCTTGCGCGCGGCCTCCTCGTCGCCGCGGAAGCGGACGGCGGAGAAGTTCGTCTCAACCAGCCCGGGGTCCACCGTCGTCAGCCGGATCGGCCGGCCGAGCAGGTCCTCTCGCAGCGCGTAGGTGAATCCCCGCACCGCGAACTTGGCCGTCACGTAGAGCGCCGCCTTCTCGTATGCCTGCCGCCCGGCGATCGACCCCATGTTGACGATGTGCCCACCGTCGCGGATGTGCGGCAGGCAGAGCCTCGTCATGCGGATCAGCCCGTTGACGTTCGTCTCGAGCACCGCTCTTTCGTCCTCCTCGCTGCTCTCCCAGAACGGGTCGCGACCGAGCGCCATGCCCGCGTTGTTGACGAGGATGTCGAGCCCGCCGAGCCCGTCGACGGCAGCCGCGACGAAGCACTCGCAGCTCTCCGGATCCGTGACGTCGAGCGCATGGGCAAGGACGCCGTCCGGTAGACGGTCGGGGTGACGCGAGCCGGCGGCCACCTGCGCACCCTCGGCCAGGAGCGCCTGCGCGGTCGCCTCGCCGATCCCGCTCGACGCGCCGGAGACGATCGCTGTCTTACCGTGGAGGGCCGCCACGAGGCGCGACTCTAACCGCGCGGGAGGCGCGTCAACTCGATAGGCGTCGTGGAGGCGCGAGCGTGGTCGACCTGGAGCGTCGTGTGGTCGAGCCCGAACCGCTCGACCAGCATGCGCTCGAGGCCGCGCCGGATCGCATGGCAGTCCGCTCCGGGCTCGACGAGCACGTGCGCTGAGAGCGCCGGAAAGCCGCTCGTCACCGTCCAGACGTGCAGGTCGTGCGTCTCGACGACCTCGTCGGCGGAGACGATCGCCCGGCCGACCTCGTCGGGGTCGATCTCCGCGGGAGCGCTCTCCAGGAAGATCCGCGTCGAGTCGCGCAGGAGACCCCAGCTCGACCACCCGATGAGCGCCGCGACGGCCAGGCTTGCGATCGGGTCGAAGCGGTTCCAGCCGGTCGCCAGCACGAGCGCTCCCGCAACCGCCGTGCCGATGAACGCGGCCAGGTCGTTGAGAACGTGGACGAACGCGCCCCGCACGTTGATGCTCGTCCGGCTGGCACGGGAAAGCAGCAAGGTCGCGGCGATGTTGACCACTACGCCGACGAGCGCGACCACGAGCACGATCCCGCCCTCCACGTCGGGCGGATCGATCAGACGGCGGACGGCGCCGTAGACGATCCAGACGCCGATCACGAGGAGTGTCAGCCCGTTGATCTGCGCGGCGAGCACCTCGACCCGCTTGTAGCCGAACGTCCAGCGGCCCTGCGCGGGCCGGGCGGCCATCGCGGCCGCGAAGATGGCGAGCCCGAGCGCGGCCGCGTCGGTGAGCATGTGACCCGCATCGGCGAGCAGCGCGAGCGAGTGCGCGACGAGGCCGAAGACGACCTCGCCGGCCATGAAGAGGACGATCAGGACGAGCGCGCCGGTGAGAGCGCGGCGGTTGTCGTCAGTCGGCGCCGAGTGCGAGTGCGAATGCGAATGAACCACTTACTTCGCTGGAGCGTACTCGTCTAATGAAAAGACCCCAAAGCTAGACTGACTTCAAGTGGCCGCCGCCGACGAGACGCTCTCTCCTCGCCTGTCATCGGGTGACGATTCGCGCGCACTGTCGCGCCAGTGGAAGGGGCTGACGCGGGCCGCGACGCTCGTCGCCGTCATCACCAGCCCGGCGCTGTTCGTCTGGTTCCACGAGCGCCAGGGCTGGGGAATCGGCTGGTCGATCGTCGCCACGTTCCTCGCAGTGATCGCGTTCCGCGGCCTGGTCGACCTCCTCTTCCGCCGGGCGATCCCGTGGCCCAGCCTCTTCGGCGTCGAGGAAGCCCGAGCTCGGGAGCAGGACCTCGTCAACCGGCGCCGAGTCTGGTTCTGGCGCTTCTGGTTCCGGCTCGCGTTCTTCGTGGTCATCGTCATCACGATCGCATACCTCATCCAGGTGCTGGCGGGGCACAGCGGCATCACCTGGTGGGGCACCGCCGGGGCCTTCGGCACGAAGGTCCACAAGTTGGTCGGATCGGGGACCCTCTGGCAGCAGGCCGCGATCCTGCCGATCTTCTTTCTCTTCAACTTCCTGATCCTGATGGGCCCGATGATGCTGATGGGCATCACGCAGATGCAGTCGTTCGAGCCGGGTGACGCCGATTGGGGCGTCAAGCTCGAGCACGTCCGCGGACAGGAGGAGGCCAAGCAGGACGTCCGCCGTGTGGTCAACCTCTGGCAGTCCGGCGAGGTCTTCGAGAAGGCGGGCGGGAAGCGCGAGCGGGGACTGTTATTCCTGGGCGCGCCCGGGACGGGAAAGACGATGCTCTCCAAGGCGATCGCGACCGGGTTCAACTCTCCCTTCCTGTCCATGCCGGGCTCGGGCTTCGCCCAAACCTTCATCGGCATGGACGTCATCATCGTCCGGTACATGGCCCGCAAGGCGAGGAAGCTGGCGCGCAAGTGGGGCGGCCAGTGCATCGTCTTCATCGACGAGATCGACGCGGTCGGCCGGCGGCGCTCGAGCCTCGGCGGTGCGACCGGGATGATGACCCCTCGCGCCGGGATCAGCAGCTTCGAGGACTACTGCTTCTACGGCCCGAACGGCTCGCTCACGCCTTCCGGCGACCTCGTCCTCGAGACGCGGGCATGGCGCGAGAAGCTGTTCGCGCAGCGTGCCGAGCCACCGCGGGGGAACGCCTTCCTGGCGCGACTCGCGGCACTCGTCAACCAAGGAGTCGGCGGGATGGGGATGATGGGCGGCATGGGCGGGATGGCGCTGAACCAACTCCTCGTCGTCATGGACGGAATCGACAACCCGCCTTACTTCAAGCGTGTCTTCACGAATCGTTTCAACACGTTCCTGGACGCGACGTATGTGGTGCCCAGGCGGATGGGAAAGATGTCGCTCCGCCTCCCGACGCCGCGCCCGCGCGGCGACCAGATCTACTTCATCGGCGCGACGAACGTCCCGCTCGAGGCGCTCGACCCCGCACTCACCCGCCCGGGACGGATGGGGCGCCACGTCTGGTTCCGGACGCCGACCCAGCGGGACCGGCTCGACGTCTTCGACCTCTATATCGAGCGCGTCGCGCACGACCCCGAGCTCGACACGCCCGAGCGGCGAGACGAGCTCGCGCGGATCACGAACGGCTACTCGCCGGCGCAGATCGAGCAGGTCTGCTCGATGGCGCTCACGTACGCACACCACGAGGGCAGGATGCAGTTCGACTGGAACGACATCGTCGAGGCGATGACGACCGTGGAGTCCGGCACGGCCATCAACATCGACTACGTGCCAGAGGAGACCCGCGCGGTCGCGATCCACGAAGCCGGCCACGCCGTCGCCGGCCACGTGTACATGAAGGGCGCGGAGTCGACGCGGCTCTCGATCAGGCGCCGCGGGACCGCCCTCGGGCATCACCAGGCGCTCGAGAAGGAGGAGCGGTTCAGCTCCTGGCGCAGCGAGGAGATGGCGCGGCTGATCTGGACGCTCGGCGCGATGGCGGCCGAGCGCGTCTTCTACGGCGAGAACTCGACCGGGGTGGGCGGCGACGTCCAGAGCGCCACGGCGCGCGCGGCCTGGATGGTCGGGGCCTGCGCGATGGCTCCGGAGGCGATCCAGCTGAACGGCAGCCCGAGAGGCGAGGAGAAGCGCGCGGAAGCCCGCGAGAAGATCAGGCAGCGCTTCGAGCGGATCGGCGCCCAGATCATGAACACGGCCGGTGGCGGCGGGCCGTTCGGCCACGACCCGATCGCAGGCGTCCTGGGTGACCGGTCGAAGCGGGCGATGGCGGCGCAGCTGCTCGGCCAGGCGTATCTGTCCGCCCACCACCTAATCGCGCACAACAAGGACAAGGTCGAGCAGATCGCCCAGGTCGTGATCGACCGCAAAGAGCTGCACGGGAACGAGCTACTTCGTTTGCTCGACAATGCGAAGCTCGAGATTCCGGTTGTCGACCTGACCAAGGAGGAAGCATGGCCGGCGATCGGCTGACTCCGCCGCCTGCCGAGGAGCCTCTGGTCATCACGGCGCCGACACACGGTCGCCCGGTCGAGCCGCATGGCCTGCGCTTCCGCGTCGCCTATGCGCTCCTCGCCGTCGTCCTCGGTGCCGCCGTCGGAGCGTTCATCGTGCTGACC
>JACDER010000213.1 GCA_013816275.1 Actinomycetota bacterium
CGTCGAGCATCACGCCGAGCGCGGCGAGGAGCCAGAAGCGGCGATGAAGCGCCGTCATCGGTGAGCGGTCGAGCGACTCCCCGAGCGGCGCCGGCTGTGCCGCTACGGCTTCGGTTGCCACGCAGGCTCGGAGTGGAACAGGTCGGGCTCGTGGGTCAGGTGCTTGCCGCCGGTGCCGTCGGGATGGACGAGCAGCAGGTCGCTGCGGTCGGCGATCGCATACGCGATCCAGTTGCCGTCGGGAGACCAGGCGATGCCGGCAGTGGAGCTCGGGACGTCGATCACGAGCTTGGCGCCGCTGCCGTCCGCGTTCATCGTCCAGAGGTCGGCTCTCCGGTCGAAGGCAACCCGCTGTCCGTCGGGGGCCCAGGATGGAGAGCTCCCCTCACCGATCTTCTTCTGCCCCTTGCCGTCCGGCCTCACCGTCCAGAGCGAGCTGCCGCGCTCGAACATGATCACCTTCCCCGAAGGCGACCACGCGGGGTTGTTCTGGTACTTGGCGCCGCCGACGATGCGCTTCTTGCCGGTGCCGTCGCTGTGGATCACGTAGATCGCGTAGTTGCTGCCATGGCGCGAGGCCAGGTCGACGAACGCGATCCGCTTGCCGTCGGGAGACCAGGTCGGGGCGAGGGTGTCTCCCAGCCCCTTCGTGAGTCGCTTGCCGCTCTTCCCCGCCGGCGACATCGTCCACAGCCCTCCCGGAGCGACATAGGCGAGCCGCGTTCCGTCCGGGGACCAGGCGGAGACGAGCGACGCGTCGTCGAAGCCGGGCGCGAAGATCCGTTTCAGTCCCAGCCCGTTCGGCTGGATCACATAGATGCCGGTGGCGCTACCGCAGCAAGACCCGAACGAGACCACGCCGTTCGCTCCCGCCGGGACGCCCGCCGCCGTGCTGCTGAATGCCAGGACGAGCGTGGCGAGCAGGAGCGCCGACGGCAGCGACCGCACGGCGTGACTCTAACCCGCCCGGCTCAGGTATAGCCGCTTCGCTTGAACCAGATCAGAAGCAGGCAGCAGGAAGCGACGAGCGAACCGATCCCGGCGGCGAAGAACAGGGTCGAGGACTGGATCGCGTTCACCATCCAGAGAAAGTTCTGGCCGAAGAACCCCGTGATGAAGGTCAGGGGCAGGAAGATGCTCGCGACGATCGTGAGCCGCTTGACGATGTCGTTCTGCTGGGCCGTGATCTCGTTCTGGCGGAGGTTGATCAGCGAGAGGTGTGCCTCGAGGGCCGACGTCAGCTGATCGCGCTGTCCGAGCAGCTCCTCGTCGATCCGCCGTACGTGGTCTGCAAGGTCGCGGAAGTAGCGCCGGAGGCCGGGATCGACCGGTGTGAAGATCCCGCGCTCGAGTGACTCCAGGGGCGGGAGCAGAGGATGGACGGCGCGGTAGAACTCGTTGCTCTCCTGCTTCAGCTCGTAGATCTGCTCGGTCAGGTCCTCGCCCCCGGAGAAGATCGCGAGCTCCGCGTCCTCGATGTCGCTCTCCAGCCCGTCGACGACCGGCTGGTAGGCGTCGACCACCATGTCCAAGATGGCCCAGACGGCCGCCGCCGGACCCGTGCGGGCGAGGTGCGGGTACTGCTCGAGATGCCGTCGCGCCCGCTCGTGGTCCCCGGCTTCGTCGTGGCGAACGGCGATCACGAACCCGACTCCGAGGAACAGGTCGAGCTCGCCGAAGATCACCTTCCGGTTCGCCTTGTCGTACTGCGCGGTCCTGTAGACGATGAAGTAGAAGTCGTCGTAGGCCTCGACCTTCGGCCGCTGGTGAGCCTGCGCGGCGTCTTCGACGGCTAGCTCGTGCAGCCCGAAGTGGCGGCTCACCTCGGCCATCAGCTCCGTCGACGGGTCGTCGAGCTCGATCCAGACGTACTGCCCGCCGTGACGCGGACACGCAGCGGCCTCCTCGAGCGACAGGTCGCTGCGCTGCCGTACGCCGTGCTCGTAGTACGCGCAGTCGACGATCACCGGTGCGCCGTATTCGCCGGGCGGTGCACTTCTACGAGGCTAGGTCCCTCGCCGGACGTGTTGGCCACCTTTAGATCTTCTTGAGCCGTAGGCGGGCAGGCTTGAGAGTCCGCTCCGACCCACCGAACCTGAGTCAACCCGAGAGAGGATAGGTTGGGGGCGAGTTGCCAAATCAGATCGCAGAGCTCATCCCGCGGCTTCCGGAGCCGGTGCGCGCGCTGCCGCGCACCGCGATCTGGACGTACGGGCAGCTCACCTCCGCCGTCCGCCCGCTTCCAGGCGCCCTGATCATCGGGGCGCAGAAGGCCGGGACGACCGCGCTGTACGCATGGCTTCGAGAGCACCCGGCCGTGCTCGGCCCGACGTGGAAGGAGGTCAACTACTTCGACCGCCGCTTCACGCGCGGAGAATCGTGGTACCGCGGGCACTTTCCCAATGAGCTGCGGCTTCGGCGGGTCCGGCGGCGCGGGCTCGAGCCCGTCGTGCTCGAGGCCAGCACCGGGTATCTCTTCCATCCGCTCGCTCCTGAGCGGACCAAGGCGCTGCTTCCCGCCGCCCGGCTCGTCGCGCTCGTGCGAGATCCGGTCACGCGCGCCTACTCCCACTACCAGCACGAGGTTGCGCTCGGGCGCGAGCCGCTCTCGTTCGAGGACGCGATCGACCGGGAGGACGAGCGGATGGACGGCGAGCTCGAGCGGATGCTCGCCGACCCGGCCTATTTCAGTTACGCGTGGTGGAACTACACGTACCTCGCGCGGGGGCGCTATGCCGAGCAGCTCGAGCGCTGGCTCGCGGTCTTCCCCGAGGAGCAGCTCCTGATCGTGCCGACCGACGATCTCGGGAAGAGCCCGCGCGAGACGTATGCCCGCGTCCTCTCCCATCTCCACGTCCCGCCGCACGAGCTGGGCGAGTACCCGCGCGTCTTCGGACGGGACTATGCCGCGATGAGCACCGAGACACGGAGCCGGCTCTCGGCCCAGTTCGCCGAGCCGAACAGCCGCCTCTACGAGCTGATCGGGCGCGACCTGGGGTGGACGTGAGCGGGTCGGTCGCGGTCATCGGTGCGGCCCTCGACCTGGGCGCCGGTCGCCGAGGCGTCGATATGGGGCCGTCGGCGATCCGGTACGCGGGGCTGGAGGCGAGGCTCGAAGCGCTCGGCCGGCCGGTGTCGGACTGGGGGAACGTCCAGACGGCCGTGGCCGAGGCGACGGCGGTCGAGGATGCGCGAGTGCGCTTCCTCCCGGAGATCATCGCGGCGTGCGAGCAGGTGGCCCGGCAAGTTGCGCGCGCGCTCGAGCAGGAACGGCTCCCGCTCGTCCTCGGGGGCGATCATTCGGTCGCGCTCGGGACGCTTGGGGGTCTCGCGTCGCGATGCGGCGCCGGCGGTGTGCTGTGGATCGACGCGCACGGCGACCTGAACCGGCCGCAGACGAGCCCGAGCGGCAACGTCCACGG
>JACDER010000214.1 GCA_013816275.1 Actinomycetota bacterium
GTGCCGGCGACCCGCACGGGGCTCCGAACCGCCTCGTCGCGCAACGGCGACTCGATCTGGATCGCCGGTAGCAGGCTCTCGAAGTCGCCCGTGGCGTGCGTCTTGCCGTTGATGCGCACACCGTGCACGTCGCCGAGCCTGGACAAGGTGTAGGTGAGCTGCGCGAGCGCAGGGCGGCTGAGCGCGATCGAGAGGCTGACGTCGGCGATCCCGCTCTTGACCGAGGCCTGGAAGCCGAGCCTGCCGGGCATCGCGCTCGTCAGGCCGGCGGCGCGCTCGGACGCGCTGGGGCCGACGGCGAGCTCCTCGATCGACGCCAGCAGCGGCGACTTGGACGAGCGAGCCTCGCGGTGCACGGGGGCGAGCTTGCCGTGCTGGAGGAAGTAGAGGTCGAGCGAGACCGGCCTCGTCTCGGCGGTCGAGGTCTGGATCGTCGTGGTCGGCGAAGACGTCGTCTTCCCTCCGGAATCGCCACAACCCGCCAGCGCGAGGAGCGCCAGGAGCGGAAGGATCCGTCTCAAGCGCGAACGGAGAGCACGTTGAAAGCGGGAACCGGGCGCGGAAAGCCCTTCAGGGTGAACTCGCCGACCGGCTCGATCTCGACGTGATCCTCGACCTCGGCGAAGAGACGCTGGGCGACCAGGATCTGGCCTCCGGTGGCCTCGTCCGAAAGACGGGCGGCGAGGTTCGTGACCGAGCCGATCGCGGCGTAGTCGGAGCGCCCCTCGAAGCCGATCTCCCCACAGGTCGCATATCCGAGCGCGATGCCGACGCCGAAGTCGAGCTCGTAGCCTCGCTTGCGCCAGCGTTCGAGCAGCATCGCCATCTCTTCGCGGAGGGAGCACGAGAGCTTGACGGCGCGCAGCGGGGCGTCGGGGATCTCGATCGGGTCGTTGAAGAAGAGCTCCACGCCGTCTCCCTGGAGCGACCCCACGGTCGCCTCGTAGCGCTCGACGAGCTGCCCGATCGCCGCGTGGAACTCGCTGAGCACCCCCATCAGCTCCTCCGGCTCGACGGAGTCGGCGAAGTTCGTATAGCCACGCAGGTCGCAGAAGAGGACCGTCACCTGGCGGCGGTGGCTGCGCAGCACCGACTCGTCGCCCGAGCTGAGGATCGCGTCGGCCAGCTGGGGCGAGAGGAAGCGCTGCAACTGCTTCAGCCGCTCCAGCTCTTCGACCTGGCTCTCCACGCGCTGCTCGAGCGTCCGGTTCAGCTCCTTGATCGTGTCGTGATAGCGCTTGATCCGGAGCAGGGACTTCACGCGCGTCAGCAGCTCGTCGTGGTTGAACGGCTTCGGGATGAAGTCGTCGGCGCCGGCCTCGATCGCCCTCGTCTTTTCCTGGCCGATGCTGGACGTGACCATGATCACGGGCAGGACAGCCGTCTCCTCGTGCTCGCGCAAATGCGTGCAGACGGCGTAGCCGTCCATCTCCGGCATCATCACGTCGAGGAGGATCAGATCCGGGTTCTCGGCCTCGACCACGTCGAGAGCCTCCCGGCCGTTGGTCGCGGACACGACCTGATATCCGCGCGGGACGAGCACGGCCTCCATCAGCCGCACGTTCTCCGGAACGTCGTCGACGACCAGGATCTTCGCCAGCCCGTTCTGGCTATGCACCCGAGCCGCCGCAGTATCGAGCGACCGTCTCGATGAACTCGAGCACGTCGACCGGCTTCGAGATGTACCCGTCGAAGCCGGCCTCCAGGAAGCGTTCGCGGTCGCCGGACATCGCCTGGGCGGTGAGGGCGACGACCGGGATGGACGCCGTTCGCTCGTCGGCGCGGATCCGAGCGAGCGCCTCGACCCCGTCGATACCGGGCAACTGCACGTCCATGAGGATCAGGTCGGGGACGTGCTCCGAGGCGAGCTCCACCGCCTCCTCGCCCGAGGTCGCCTCGAGCGTGAAGTAGCCTTTCGCCTGGAGGACGTCGCGGAAGAGCTTCATGTTCTTCTCGTTGTCCTCGACGACTAGGACGCGTTCGCCGCTCATGAGGATGAGCCTATGGGAATTGTGAACGTGAACGTGCTGCCCTGGCCGGGCTCGGACTCGACCCAGATCTTGCCTCCGTGCAGCTCGACCAGGCTCCTGGACAGGGCGAGGCCGAGCCCCGTCCCTTCCGGGCGCTCGCCGTTACCTGCATTGGCCGCCTGCTGGAACTCTTCGAAGATGCGGCTCTGGTCCTCGAGCGCGATCCCGGGGCCGGTGTCTGCGACCGCGATCACGACCTCGCCGTCCCGCCGGCTCGTCGAGATGTCGACCCGCCCGCCCTCGGGAGTGAACTTGACCGCGTTCGACAGCAGGTTGAACACCACCTGGCGGATGCGGCGCTCGTCGCCTTCGACCAGGTCGACCGCCGGGTCGAGCTCCAGCGAGAGCGCGACGCCGCTCTTGCTCGCCCGCTCCCTCACCATCACGATCCCCCGCTCCAGGGCCTCGCGCACGGAGAAGAGCCCGATCTCGAGCTCCACCTGGCCGGCCTCGACCTTGGAGAGATCGAGGATGTCGTTGATCAGGGACAGAAGATGGTCTGCGGAGCTGAGGATGTCGTCCAGGTACTCCTCCTGCTTGTCGTTCACCTCGCCGAACAGCTTCTGCTGGAGGACCTGGGAGAAGCCGACGATCGCATTGAGCGGCGTCCTGAGCTCGTGCGACATGTTGGCCAGGAACTCGGACTTGTGCGCGCTCGCCGCCTCGAGCGCCTTGGTGCGCTCGGCCACCTTGCGTTCCAGCCCGCCGATCAGGTCCTGCACGTGTTCTGCCATCGTGTTGAAGGCGGTCGCGAGCGCGCCCAGCTCGTCCCGGCGCTCGAGTGAGATCCGCTCGTCGTAGGCCCCGGCGCCGATCGCCTCGGCCGCCACCTGCATGCGCCTGATCGGCCGCACCAGCCGGCGGGCGAGGAGGACGCTGAGCGCGAGGGCTGCGGCGACGAAGGCGGCGATCAGCAGGACGGTCCGCCAGATCTTGCCGCGCAGGGGGGCGAAGGCCGCGCTCTCGGGCTGCTCGACGAACACCCTCCAGCCGGTCGAGGGGACAGTCGCCCAGGCGCTCAGGACCTTGCGGTGGCGCAGGTTCTCGCCGGTCGCGGAGCCAACGGCGGCGGCCGAGCCGAGAGCCTTCTGCACCTGCGACAGGTCGAGCTTCTCCGGGAGTCTCGAGATCTCGCTGATCCCGAGGCTCTCCGACTTGACTAGCCTAGCCGGATAGTCGAGCGGTTTCCCCTCGGCCGAGACCGCATACGCATACGCATACGCATGCCCCAGATGTGGATCGGCGAAGAGGCCCGCGAAGATGCCGTTGGGAAGGACGACGCCGACGACTCCGCGCCCGTAGTTCTCGGGAGCCGCCACGGCGAACACGGGCTCCGGTGTGCCGCCGGGATCGTTGACGGTGCGGACCGGACTGATGTAGACG
>JACDER010000215.1 GCA_013816275.1 Actinomycetota bacterium
CCGTCGGACAGGGGCTGGAGCCCGGGCAGAAAGCGGTGTTCACAGTCCTGCGGGGAAGCGATCGGAAGAAGATCTCGGTCACGCTCGGCGAGCGACCCAGCCGGCCGGCATACGGGTGCTAGCAGTGCCGGGCAGCCAACCCTTCGATAGCGTTACCTCCCGGTGACTGCTGAACCGCGCGTCGTGCGGCTGATGATCCCTGCGAAGGCCGAGTACATCACGCTCTGCCGGCTCGCGCTTGCCGGGATCTCGCATCTGCGCCCGGTCCCCGACGAGACGCTGCACGACCTCAAGCTAGCGCTCACCGAGGCATGCACGAACTCGGTCCGTCACGCGTACGAGGCGGGCAACGAAGGGACCGTCCAGATCGTGTACGAGCTCGCCGACGAGACGATCTCGATCGAGGTCATCGACGAGGGCGAGGGGTTCGTGCTCGACGAGGCCTCCGAGGCCGACCGGCACAGCGAGAGCGGGCTCGGGATCGCGATCATCCGCGCGCTCGCCGACGAGGTCGAGATCGAGCCGCGCGAGGGCCGGGGCTCGCGACTGCGATTCGTCAAGCACCTGGGCGCCGCGGCGTAACCAAATGCTCCAACAGGTCAACGTCGGGCACAAGTCGCTTCGGGACTACGCGACGCTCGCCACGCGGGGACTGATGGAGCAGATCCGCGAGCTGGCCGAGCCGCTCGCGGGAAAGCGCGTCCTCCACCTGTCCGCGACCGCGTTCGGCGGGGGCGTGGCGGAGATCAACTACACGCTGGTCCCGCTCATGTCGGATGCCGGGTTGGAGACCGAGTGGCGGATCATCCACGGCGAGGACGAGTTCTTCGAGGTGACGAAGACGATTCACAACGCGCTTCAGGGGAGTCCGCAGGGCCTGAGCGAGGAGCAGGAGGAGACCTTCCGTCGCTACAACGAGCTGAACGCGGGGCGGCTCGAGGGCGAGTACGACTTCATCATCGTCCACGACCCGCAGCCGGCCGCCGTGCGGGAGCACTTCGCGGACTCGGACACCCGCTGGATCTGGCGCTGCCACATCGACCTCTCGACACCCAACGAGGACGTGCTCGGATTCCTGCTGCCGTCGCTCGCCCGCTACGACGCAACCGTCTTCCACCGCCGTGAGTACGTGCCTCAGGCAGAGGAGCTGCCGATGGCGGCGATCTGGCCCCCGGCGATCGACCCGCTCGCTCCGAAGAACATGGCGCTCTCCGCCGAGGACGCGAGCTACATCGTCGACCAGTTCGGGATCGACGTGACGAGACCGCTGATCACGCAGGTTTCGCGCTTCGATCCCTGGAAAGACCCGCTCGGCGTGATCGATGCGTACCGTCTGGTCAAGGAGACGCACCCGGAGGTGCAGCTCGCGCTCGTGGGGTCGATGGCGCACGACGACCCCGAGGGGTGGGACTTCTACAACCAGACCGTCAGCTACGCGGGCGGCGACCCCGACGTGTACATCCTCTCGAACCTGAACAACATCGGCGCCGTCGAGGTCAACGCTTTCCAGGTGCACTCCGCGGCCGTGCTGCAGAAGTCGATTCGAGAGGGCTTCGGCCTGACCGTGAGTGAGGCGCTCTGGAAGGCTCGCCCGACCGTGGGCGGCCGTGTCGGCGGGATCGTCGATCAGGTCGAGGACGGAGTCACCGGCTGGCTGGTCGATTCGGCGACCGAGTGCGGAGAGGACTGCATCAGGATCCTGAGCGACCCCGGGACCGCGAGAGAGATGGCTCTTCGCGGCAAGGAACACGTCCGGCGCAACTTCCTGACCCCGCGCCTGCTGCGAGACTGGCTCGTGCTCTTCAACCGGCTGCTCGGGAACGACACCGCCGGCGCCGAGATCGCGACAGTCGCGGCTCGGGTCTAGGGGTGCATTGATGGCCCCCCGGCGCAAGCTGATCGTGGCGTCGAACCGGGCGCCCGTCTCGTACCGCCTGAGCGACGAGGGGCAGAGAGTCACCCGGCGCGGAGGGGGCGGTCTCGTGACCGCGCTTCGCAGCCTGGTCTCCCACCACGACGTGACCTGGATCGCGAGCGCAATGACCGAGGAGGACAGGGCGGTCGCGGCCGAGGCCGGGGGCGGGGCCGTCGAGGAGACGGCACGAGACGGTTCCTCGTATCGCCTGCGCTTCGTCACCAGTGACCCCGCGGCGTACGACTGGTACTACAACGTCGTCTCGAACCCGACGCTCTGGTTCATCCAGCACTACCTATGGGACCTCGCCTACGAGCCCGCGTTCGACCAGGGCCTCCATCACGCCTGGGAGGAGGGCTACGTCCGGGTCAACCGGGAGTTCGCCGCCGCGATCCTCGCGGAGCTCGAGCGGGAGCCGGAGGCGACGGTCTTCCTGCACGACTACCACCTGTATCTGGTGCCCTACTTCGTGCGCCTCGAGGCGCCTGACGCCCTGCTTGCCCACTTCGTCCACATTCCGTGGCCCCAGCAGGACCTCTGGCGCGTGCTGCCGGAGTCGATCCGTCGCGCGGTCCACGAAGGTTTGCTGGGGAACGACATCGTCTCCTTTCACGCGCGGCGCTGGTCGCGCAACTTCGTCCGGTCGTGCGCGGACTTCGTCGGCGTGGAGGTCGATGACGAGGAGGGATCGCTCGTCTACGGCGACCGGCGCATCCTCGTCCGGACCCACCCGATCTCGATCGACCCGGCGGAGTTCGACGAGCTGGCGGTTTCCGAGCAGGTGTGCGCCGCCGAGGCGGAGATCGTGGCGCGGAGGCCGGAGCGGATGATCCTGCGCGTCGACCGCACCGACCTGTCCAAGAACATCGTTCGCGGCTTCCGGGCCTTCGACGCCTATCTCGTCGCGCACCCGGAGATGCACGGCCGCGTGGGGATGCTCGCCATGCTCGATCCGTCGCGCCAGGACATCCCCGACTACGCCGAGTACCTGGCCGCGATTCAGCGGGGCGCCAGGTCGGTGAACGAGCGTTTCCAGTCCGAGGGCTGGATTCCGATCGAGCTCCACATCCAGGACGACTTCCAGCGGTCGGTCGCCGCGTACAAGCAGTTCGACGTCCTGCTCGTGAACGCGATCTTCGACGGGCTGAATCTTGTCGCGAAGGAGGCGCCGCTCGTGAACGAGCGGGACGGCGTCCTGATCCTGTCCGAGAACGCCGGCGTCCACGAGGAGCTCGGGCAATGGGCGTTGACGGTCAATCCCTTCGACGTCGCTGCGCAGGCCGACGCGATTCACGAGGCCCTCGAGATGCCGGCCGCCGAGCGCCGCCGGAGAATCGAGGCGATCAGAGCCCACGTCCGCGAGCACGATCTGACAGCCTGGATCGGCGCTCAGCTCGACGACCTCGACCGGTGGGCGGCGCGCGCGACGGTTCGCTCATGACGGTGGCTGTTCCGAAAGCCCTCAGCTCCGTCGATCCCGCAACGCTCGAGCCGG
>JACDER010000216.1 GCA_013816275.1 Actinomycetota bacterium
AATCCTAGGTGCCTGCACGCAGCCTACGAACCCGGCTCCGAGGCCCTCCTTGTAGGGGACGTCAACGCCGGTCCCGGTGATCACTGCGAGGCCAGGATCTCGCGGGCGAGGTCGGCGTCCTTGGCGCTGACGATGATCTCGTGCGGCGCGCCCGCGGCCCAGCCGTCGAAGGCGCCGGCGCCGGTGTTCGTCACGCGGTAGATCGACTTGATCCCGGCGCTCTCGAGGAGCGCGGAGAGAGACACCGCCTCCGCCTCGGAGCTTGCGACACCGACTCTCACGAGGTCGTTCATCAGCCGAAGTCGATCACGCTGCGGATGCCGTCCTGGGCCTCCATCAGCTCGAAGCCGCGGTTGACCTCGTCCAGCGTCAGCTTGTGCGAGACGAACGGGTCGACATCGATGTCGCCCGCCAGGTAGCGCTCGATCAGCTGCGGCACCTGGTCGCGTCCCTTGACGCCGCCGAAGGACGAGCCGGCGACACGGCGGCCGGTGATGAGGAAGCGCGGGACGACGTCCAGCGTCTCGCCCTTGCCGGCGACGCCGCAGACGGTGGCAAGGCCCCAGCCCATGCGGGCGGCCTCGACCGCCTGGCGCATGACGCTGACGAGGCCGGTCGCCTCGAAGGTGTAGTCGGCGCCAAAGCCTCCGGTCAGGTCGAGGATCTCCTGGACGGAGTCGGGGCCGCCTTTGATCGTGTGGGTCGCGCCCTGTCCCTTGGCGAGCTCGAGGCGCTCGTCGGAGAGGTCGACGCAGACGATGGTCTCGGCGCCCTGGAGCCGGCAGCCCGCGACCGCGCCGAGCCCGACCATGCCGGCGCCGAAGACGACGCCGGTCGAGCCCGCTTCCACTTTGGCCGTATTCATCGCGGCGCCGAGGCCGGTCGAGAGGCCGCAGGCGAACAGCGCGGCGCGGTCGAGCGGCGCCTCGGGGTTGATCTTGGCGAGCGCGATCTCGGGCATGACCGTGTACTCGGAGAAGGTCGAGGTGCCCATGAAGTGCCGGACGGGCTCACCGTCGCGGGAGAAGCGCGTGGTGCCGTCGGGGAGGTAGCCGAGGCCCTGCTGCTCGCGGATGGCGAGGCAGAGGTTCGTGCGCGGGTCGAGGCAGTGGATGCACTCGCGGCACTGGGGCGAGAAGAGGGTGACGACGTGGTCGCCGGCCGCGAGACTGGCGACGCCGTCGCCTGTGCGCTCGACGACGCCCGCGCCCTCGTGTCCGAGAACGGCGGGCGAGTAGCCGGACGGGTCGGCGCCGGACGCGGTGAAGAGGTCGGTGTGGCAGACGCCGCAGGCGACGAGGCGAATGAGCACCTCACCGTCCTTCGGCTCGGCGAGATCGAGCTCTTGCACTTCCAGAGGGGCGCCGAACTGCTCGAGCACGGCGGCGCGGGTCTTCACTCCCCGGATCCTATGGCGTTAATCTTCGCCTGTGAGGAAGGGAGCGATCCTTGGGGCTGCGTGCCTCGCGCTACCCGCCCTTGCCTCCGCCTTTTCCGCCGCGGATCCGGCTCCCGGCGTCTACAGGGCGGCGCCGTACGGGTACCGCGCGACGCTCGTGTTTCTCTACTCCGAGCACATCCACCCCCAGGTCTCTAGCTTCAAGATCGCAAGTCACCCGCCGGTGTATTACTCCGGGAGGGCGTTCGTGCATCAGAGCAGGTTCTCGTGGACCGGCCACACCGCCAGCGGCCATGAGCTTCACGTCGCTGGACACTGGACGTCCGCGCACGACGTGTTCGGCACGATCCGCAGCGACGGCGTGACGAAGCAGTTCCATGCAAGGCGTGAGACCGTCGGCGGCAGGACGAACGGCGCGGCGTCAGTCCGTCCGACGCCGGGCCACTAGGTCCGCTCTGCGGTGAGTTCCCACGCGGGCTCGTCGAAGTCGAACCTGTCTCCGGCCTTCCACGCCTCGAACGCGGCATGGGACTCCCCGACGAACCGGACGCGGTCGAGGAGGCTGAGAATCGGTCGGCCGGAATCGGCGGTAATGCTCGCGGGCACGTCGACCTCGGCGACCGGGTCATCGAGGTAGGGCGACCCGACCCGGGGGCCGAAGATGACGACATTTCGGGTTCCCGGCAGCGCAGCGCTCGGAACGACGATTCCCGCGAACGACTGAGCCCTCAACTTGTGGGCGAGCCGGCGGCACCTCGCATGATCGTCTGCGATCAGGTCTTCAGCCTCCAGTTCGAAGTCGACTGCGTTGTCGAAGTCGATTTGTGGCAGGCCCTCCACTTCGAGGCGAAGAGCCCACGTGCGCGCGCGAATCTGTCGCACCTGGTCGGGCTTGCGGGTACTACTGCTCCGCATGAGCTCGGCCAGCGGGCCGAGTGGATGCATGCAGACGTATTGGGTTGGAGACACGTCGCCGCCCGAGTGATAACGACCTGGGAGGCGTGCGGGCACCGTCCGCAAGGGGCTCCCGAAGTTAGCCTGCCGGTAGACGACCAACGCGTCGTCTTCGTCAGGCTAGGTAGGTGCTGCGCATGCCGCCGGCGATCGCGATCAACTCAGGCAACCGCCCGAGGTCGTCGAGGAGCTCGATCGGTCGTTGCCCGCCCAGGTCGTCGCGGGGCCACGTGAACCAGTCGACCGCGCCCGAAGGAGTCAGGGAGAAGCGGAGCTGGTTGACGATTCGTGCCACGGTTCGCAACCGGCGCGCGTCGTCGCCCTCGGGCTCGCCTTTCGTGTGGGGTGAGATCCACCGCTGGAACTGGCGGAGGCTGACGCCCAGCAGTTCCGCGAGGCTGGTCTGAGGCACTTCTGCGGTATCGGCGAGCCAACGCGCGACTTCCTTCGAAGATCGCTCGTCCGCGACGGGCTCGTTCTCGGCAATCGCTGCGAACCCCTGTCGGAGAGTCTCGAGCGTCACACGGAGACGATCCCGGGCGGCCTGGTCATCCCGATCGCGGAGAGCCTCCCCCGCCTGGAGTGCCGCTCGGTGCACGATGAACGCGAGATACGGATCCATGACCTCCCAGAGCGCGGATGCTGCCGGATCGACGATGCCGGCCACGACTAGATGGACTGCCTCGGCGATGTCCTCGGAGATCGTCGCGTCGCGGGCGAGTCGGCTGTTCAGGCGCGCGAGTTCCTGTGCCGTCGCGGACGGATCCGATCGGGCGAGAGACTCACGCTCGATGGTGGCGGTCATCTGTCGTAAGTATACGTCTTAGCGATGCCAGACGCAAGGGGCGGACGTAGCCCCATTGGGAAGTCCGCGGAGCGACCACGCGCCGATTCTTGGACCGGCGCGTGGTCGCAATCAAGGAATCAGCTACAGCCGGTGTTGGTCCCGCAGTCCCTGCACGTGTAGCAGGAACCGGTTCGGATCATCCGGCCGCCGCATTTCGAGCACTCGACCGCGTCCTCCCAGGCGTTGAACAGCGCGGTCTG
>JACDER010000026.1 GCA_013816275.1 Actinomycetota bacterium
ACGTGATCCCGTGCGTGTACGTTCGCGTTCCCTCCAGGAAGGGCTCCATCACCGCGTCCCGCGCGACGACTGCGCCGATCGACGCGTACGCGGACGAGAGTCCCTTCGCGCACGTGAGCAGATCCGGCCGGATGTCGTACAGCTCCGAGCCGAACCACTCTCCGACCCGGCCGAAGCCCGTGATCACCTCGTCGGCGCAGAGCAGGATCCCGTACCGGTCGCAGAGCTCGCGGACGCCCTTCCAGTAACCCGCGGGAGGAGTGAACGAGCCGCCGGCGTTCTGGACCGGCTCCATGATCACCATCGCGACCGTGTCCGGGCCTGCCTGCTCGATCGTCTCCTCGAGGTCGTCGAGCAGAAAGCGGGTGAACTCCTCCTCGGTCTCGTCGGCCGGACGCCGGTAGCGATTCGTGTTGCGCGTGTTCACGACCCCCGGCACGAGCGGCTCGAACGGCGTGCGGAGCGCCGGGATCCCGTTGATCGAGAGGGCGCCCATCGTCGTGCCGTGGTAGGCGACGTGGCGCGAGACGCACTTCCAGCGGCGCTCGCCGTTCACCGAGTGGTACTGGCGCGCGAGCTTCCAGGCCGACTCGACCGCCTCCGATCCGCCGGAGACGAAGAAGACGCGGTTCAGGTCGCCCGGCGCGAGCGACGCCACCTCGGCGGCGAGCTCGATCGCGCGCGGGTGTGCGTACGACCAGTTCGTGTAGAAGGGCAGCTCGCGCATCTGCGCGGCGGCCGCCTCCCCGATCTCGTCTCCGTAGCTGTAGCCGATCTGGACGGCGAACAAGCCGGCGAGCGCGTCGAGGTAGCGCTTGCCGTTCGCGTCCTCGAGGTAGCAGCCGTCCCCGCGCACGATCACGGGCAGCTCGCCGTCGCGGTACCCGCCCATGCGGGTGAAGTGGAGCCAGAGGTGGTCGCGGGCTGCTTGCTGGAGCTCAGCTGGGGAGAGTGAGGTTGCGCTAGTTGCCAACCGGGGCTCCTTCCGGGTCGAGGAGGACGTCGTCCGGCGCGGTTTCGGGCCGCCGCCGGAAAAACGTCGGGTGAGTGAATTGCGTCACGACCATGAGGACGATCCCGAGTGCGAGGAAGATGACCGCGATCAGAAGCGGCGGTCCCACGCCGAACCAGGACGTGCCCGATTCCGAGTTAGCGGGGTCGGCCAGATTGATGCAGGACTTGACGAAGACGTAGCCGAGGATCGCCGCCCCGGCGAACGGCGCGACGCCGATCAGTAGGAAGTTCTTCACGCTCTTCACGATCTGATGCCGAAAGTAGAAGACGCAGGCGATCCCCGTGAGCCCGAGGTAGAACGAGATCATCAGCCCGAGCGCAGCGATCGAGTCGAAGAGCACATTCTCGCTGAAGACGGTCAGCCCGACGTACCACACGATCGAGAAGAGCCCCATGAGGATGCTCGAGATGTGCGGCGTGAGGAAGCGTGGATGAACGCGGCCGAGCGCCCGCGGGGCGGCCCCGTGCCGGGCCATCGAGAGCGTCGTCCGCGCGGTGGGCAGGATCGTCGTCTGGGTCGAGGCGGCAGCGGAGGTGAGGACGGCGAGGATCAGGAGCTTGTCCCAGCCCGAGCCGAAGACCCCGTGCCCGAGGAAACTGAGCGCATCGTCCGAGTGATCCCCCAACGCCTTCGGGCCGGCGTACGCCGTCGCAGCGGTCGCCACCAGCACGTAGATGAAGACGAGGAAGAGCGTGCTGACGATGGCTCCGAGCCCAGGGGCGCGGCGGCTGTTCTGGGTCTCCTCGTTCACCGTCACGCCGCTGTCCCACCCCCAGTAGATGAAGACGGCGAGCAGCACCCCTGCGGTCACAGCGTTGAAGCTCGAGATGTCCCACGGCGCGAACCACGACCAGGAGACGTGAATCGAGCCGATCGGATGTGAGGTGTACACCTTGACGAGGGCCACGATCCCGAAGACGACGAGGATCGAGTACTCGGCCGCGAGGAGGAACCACTGAGTCCGGGCGGAGAGCGCGATGCCGATCGTGACGATCGCGGTCATGATCACGATCCAGATCACGCCCAGTACGGTGACCCAGAGCGTGCTCGCCGCGGCGCCCTTGGCGCCGAAGAGCAAGAACGTATACAGACCCGCGATCTGGGCGAGATTCGCCATCACGATCACGTCTGCGACGACAATCGCCCATCCACCGAGCCAGCCGAGGTGCGGGCCGAGCCCGCGCGTCACCCACGAGAACGTCGTCCCGCAATCGGGATCCGCACGGTTCATGTAGTAGTAGGAGGTCGCGATCAACAGCATCGGAACGAACGCGACCAACATGATCGCGGGAGAGAAAACGCCGACCGCGACCGCGATGAACCCGAGTGTCGCCGCGAGGCTGTAGCCAGGTGCCGTCGAGGCGACGCCGATCACGCAGCTCGAGAGGAAGCCGATCGCGTTCTGCTTGAGGCCCTTCTCTCCGGGCTTGACTCCCGTCTCCAACGCGTTGGTCGACATTCAGTCCACCTTGGCCATCACGTGCTTGATCTGCGTGTAGTCCTCGAGGGAGTACATCGAGAGATCCTTGCCGTATCCGGACTGCTTGTACCCCCCGTGCGGCATCTCCGAGACGAGCGGGATGTGGTCGTTGATCCAGACCGTGCCGAACTGGAGCTTCCGGGCCGCGTTCAGCGCCCGGCCGACGTCCCGCGTCCAGACCGAGGCGGCCAGCCCGTACGGGACGTCGTTCGCCCACGCGATCGCCTGGTCGTCGTCGGCGAAACGCTGCACGGTGACGACGGGGCCGAACACCTCCCGCTGGACGATCTCGTCCTCCTGGCCGACATCGACGACCACCGTCGGCTTGACGAAGAAGCCGCGGTCGCCGTTCGTACCGCCGCCGGTGAGGACGGTCGCGCTCTTCGCCCGGTCGAGGAACCCGAGTACTCGCTCCTGCTGCGCCTGGGAGATCACCGGCCCCATCTCGATCTCCTCGCTCTCGGAAGGATCCCCGACCTGGAGGGACTCGACGGCGGGGACGAGCTCCTCGAGCAGCTTGTCGTAGATCCCCGGTCCCGCGACGATGCGCGAGGCCGCGGTGCAGTCCTGGCCGGAGTTCCAGAAGCCCGCGAGCCTGACCGACTCGGCCACCGCCGCCGGATCGGCGTCGTCGAAGACGAGCACCGGCGCCTTGCCGCCGAGCTCGAGGTGGACGCGCTTGAGCGTGTCGGCGGCGGCGCGGGCCACCTCCTTGCCGGTCGCGATGTCGCCGGTGAGGGAGACGAGGCGGACGTCCGGGTGGCGGACGATGCCGGCTCCCACTGGCTCGCCGTCACCCGTGATCACGTTCATGACGCCCGGAGGGAGCACCTCCTGCGCGAGCTGCATGAACCGAAGAGTCGAGAGCGGCGTCTGCTCGGACGGCTTCAGCACCTGGACGTTGCCGGCGGCGAGCGCCGGGGCGAACTTCCAGACCGCCATCATCAGCGGGTAGTTCCACGGCGCGATCCCGCCGACGATGCCGAGCGGCTCCCGGCGGATCCACGACGTGTATCCGCGCATGTACTCGCCGGTCGAGCGGCCCTCGAGCACGCGCGCGGCGCCGGCGAAGAACCGCAGGTTGTCGGACATCACGGGCGGCTCCGCGCGCGAGACCGCGAGCGGCTTGCCGACGTTCAGGGACTCGAGCTGGGCGAGCTCCTCGGCGTTGTCATCGATCACGTCGGCGAGCTTGAGCAGCACCTCGGCCCGCTCTGCGGGCGTCGAGTCGAGCCACTCGGGCAGGGCCTTCTTCGCGGCCTCGACGGCGCGGTCGACGTCCGCCTGCGTGCCGCGCGGCACCTCGGCGACGGTCTCGCCCGTCGCGGGGTTCAGCACCTCCATCGTGCCACCTTCGACGGCGCCGACCCACTCGCCGCCGACGAAGTTCTCATAAGTCGAAGTCGTGACGCTCATTACCAATCCTCCTTTGGACGGCTCTATCTTCTCCGAAGGACGCCTGTGTCGCGCGCGAACCTCACCGAGATCGCGACCGGAATGAGGGTGAGCAAGATCACCACCAGCACCGCGACGTTGACCTGCGGCAGCGTCGAGCCCCCATGCCGGATCGCGCCGAGGATCCAGAGCGGGAGCGTGTTCTGCGCGCCGGCGGTGAAATACGTGACGATCACCTCGTCGAACGAGAGTGCGAAGGCGAGCAGCGCTCCGGACACCAGCGCGGTCGACATCACCGGCAGCGTGACGAAGCGGAACGTCTGCCACCCGTCCGCTCCGAGATCCATCGACGCCTCGACCAGCGACGACTGTGTCCGGCGCAGGCGCGCAAGCGCGTTGTTGTAGACGATCACGATGCAGAAGGTGGCGTGCCCGACCACGATCGTCCACAGCGACAGGTCGATTCCGGCCACGGTGAAGGAGGAGTTGAGCGCCATGCCCGTGACGATCCCGGGGAGGGCGAGCGGCAGGATGAGGACGAACGAGACGACCTCCCTACCGAAGAAGCGAAAGCGGTGGACCGCGAACGCGGCAGCCGTCCCGAGCAGGATCGCGATCCCGGTGGAGAGCAACCCCGCCTTCAGCGAGAGCCACAGCGCGTCGCGGATCTCCTGGTTGTGCCAGGCCTTGGTAAACCACTTGATCGAGAAGCCGGTGATCGGCCAGCTCTGGACGGTCGCCTTGTTGAAGGCGTAGACCATGATCAGGACGATCGGGAAGAGCAGGAAGACGGTCACGAGCCCGGTCCAGACGCCGAGGGCAACCCGGCTGCCGTTCGTTCTCATAGCGCCTCGAACGCTCCGAGCCGGCGGGCGATCACCAGGTAGATCGCCATCACCATCATCGGGATCGTCGCGTAAGCGGCCGCGAACGGAATGTTCCCCGCCACGCCGACATTCCCGTATACGACGTTGCCGATGAACTGCTTGCCGCCGCCGACGAGCTGCGGCGTGATGAAGTCACCGAGCGTCAGCGAGAACGTGAAGATCGAGCCGGCGACGAGCCCCGGGAAGACGAGCGGCAGCACGACCGACCGCATCGTGCGCCAGCCTCTTGCCCCGAGGTCGCTCGACGCCTCGAGGTACGAGTCAGGGATCCGCTCCATCGCGGCGTAGACCGGCAGGATCATGAAGGGGAGCCAGACGTACGAGAACACGATCCACATGGCCCAGCTCGAGTAGGCGACGCCTGCGTTGGGGAGGTGGAGCTTGTCCAGCGTCCAGTTGAGCAGGCCGTCCTGCGCCAGGATCAGCTTCCACGAGTAGACGCGCGCGAGGTAGCTGACCCAGAGCGGAACGAGGATGACGACGAAGAGGATCGTCCGGAGCCGGGGCGATGCGATCCGCGCCATGAAGTACGCAAAGGGCAGGGCCACGACCGCGCACGTGAGGGTGACGGCGGCCGCGATCCCGATCGTCCGGAACGCGATCGTCCGGTAGGTGGAGCTCTCGAAGATCTGGGTGAAGTTGTCGAACGTCCAGCTGTGGACGATCTTGCTGGTCAGCGGATCGAGGGCCCAGAACGCCGAGACGAACAGTGCAACGAGCGCCGCCAGGTAGATGACGACGAACCATGCGGCCGGCGGGGTGAGCAGCGCGACCGCGCGCAGCCAGGGGCGTCGCCAGAGACCGGCCGACAGGCGAAGGCGGCGGGCGGCCCATCCGGACCGCCCGCCGGCTACGACGCTTACCCCTTCACCTCTTGCCAGGCCGTTACCCACTTCGTGTAGTCGATGCAGTTGGTGTCACCGTTCCCGCAATCGGAGATCGGCGTCTTCCAGAACTTGATCGAGTCGTAGTACGAGGTGGGGGCGTTGGCGTGGTACTTGGCGCACGAGCCCTTCTCGATCTTGTCCATGTCGGCGCACGCCAGCTTGTTCGCCGGCGTCTCACCGTAGGAGATCGCCTGCTGTGCCTGCACCTTGGGCGTCGAGATGTACTTCATCCAGAGGTAGGCGCAGTTCGGATGCTTCGCCTTCGTCGACAGCATCCACGTGTCCGCCCAGCCGGTCGTCCCCTCGGAAGGCACGAGATCCTTCACCGGTGCGCCGTCGGCCTGGAGGATGTTGGTCTGATACGGCCACGAAGCGCCGATCCACACGTCGCCGCGCTTGAACAGCTCGATCTCGTCGGACGCGAACGGCCAGAACTGCTTGATCAGCGGCCGCTGCTCCTTCAAGAGGTTCACTGCTGCATCGAACTGCTCCTGGTTCAGCTCGTACGGGTCGTCGATCCCGAGATCCGAGTTGGTCTTGGACAGGTAGTAGGCGGCATCCGCGATCTGGATCGGGTTGTCCGGAATCGTGATGCGGCCGTTCCACTTCGGGTCGTAGATATCGCCCCAGCTCGTCGGAACCGGGGTGATCTTGTCGGTCCGATAAAGGAGCGTGTTCGGGCCCCACTGAAGGGAGATCCCATAGTGCTTTCCGTCGACCGTGTTGTGCGGAGGCGACTGGAGCACTCCGATGAAGTTTTTCCAGTCGGGGATCAGGTCGGTGTTGACCGGCTGAACGTCACCGCCGCGGATCAGCCGCAGGCTGGCGTCGCCGGAAGCGGACACCATGTCGTACTGGCCGCCGCCGCCCGAACGCATCAGGGTCACCATCTCGTCCGAGGAACCGGCGTACTTCGCGTGGACGGTGCAGCCGGTCTGCTGCTCGAAGGGCTTGACCCACTGTGCTTCTGTGTAGCCCTCCCAGGCGACGAGGTTGAGGGCGCCCTCGCCCTTTCCGATCGACTGCGGCAAGTTCGAGTCGTTGCCCGTCGTCGTCTTGCCGCCCCCGCCGCCACCGCAACCGGCGGCCAGGAACGCCGTCGCCCCGACGAGCGCGAGTCCCGCACTCAGCGAAGCGAGCCGTTTCCACTTCGGTCTCATTCGTGTGACTCCCTTCCGGCCTCGATGGTGAAGGTGTGTTCGGGCCGCCACTCGAGGCGGACGCGTCGGCCCCGTTCCTCGAGCACCTGCTCCGAGGTGGTCTCGAGGTTCTGCCTGATGACTGTCAGTTCGCCGCCTCGCTCGAGGTCGACGAGGTAGCGGGTGATCATCCCTGCGTAGACGACTTCCCGGACCTGTCCGGTCTCGGACTCGAGGCCGGGGCTCTGCGGCTCCTCCTCGGGCCGCATGCGGATCTTCTCCGGTCGCACCGTGAAGCGCCGCCCTTCACGTTCGAGGACGTTCGAGACGCCCACGAACCCAGCGACGAACTCCGTCGCGGGATGCTCGTAGATCTCCTCGGGTGAGCCGATCTGCTCGATCCGGCCCTCGTTGAAGACCGCGATGCGGTCGCTCATCGTGAGCGCCTCTTCCTGGTCGTGCGTCACGTACAGGAACGTCATCCCGAGGCTGTTCTGGATCGATTTCAGCTCGATCTGCATCTGCTCGCGCAGCTTGAGGTCGAGCGCGCCGAGCGGCTCGTCGAGCAGCAGCACACGCGGTGAGTTGACGATCGCCCTCGCGAGCGCCACGCGCTGTCGCTGGCCGCCGGAGAGCTGAATCGGCTTGCGGGCCCCGTAGCCCTCGAGACGAACCATCCGGAGGGCGTCCTCGGCCTTCTGCCTCCGTTCGGCGCGGGCGATCCCCTTCACCCTCAGTCCGTACGCCACGTTCTCGAGCACGGTCATGTGCGGGAACAGCGCGTAGTCCTGGAAGACGGTGTTCACGTCGCGGAGATAGGGCGGAGTAGAGCTGACGTCCACGCCGCCAAGCTCGATCGACCCGGAGTCCGGACGCTCGAAGCCGGCGATGAGCCGCAGCGTCGTCGTCTTCCCCGAGCCGGATGGGCCGAGCAGCGTGAAGAACTCGCCCTGGCCGACCTCGAGGTCGACACGGTCGACGGCCAGGACGTCGCCGTACGTCTTCCGGAGGTCAGCGAGTCTGACGTCGGGAGCCGGTGAGCGCTCCGCCGCGGGCTCAGCCGGCGCCTGCGCCTGCGTCGCCAAGCGACTCCTCCAGGAGCTCGAAACCGCGAGCGAGCTCCTCGTTCGAGATCACGAGCGGTACGAGGATCCGGATCACGTTTCCGTACAGGCCACACGAGAGCAGCAGGAGCCCGCGCTCCCGCGCCGACTGAGTCGTCCGCTTGGTGAGCGGGCCGGCCGGGCGCTTGCTCTCCCGGTCCTCGACCAGCTCAATCGCCAGCATCGCGCCGAGGCCGCGGACCTCGCCGACCGCCTCGACCCGGCCGGCGATCTCCTCGAGCGCAGAGCGGATCCTTGCTCCGATGTCGTCCGCGCGCGACCGGAACTCGTCGGAGGCGACCTCGTCCAGAACGGCAAGCGCCGCGGCGCAGGCGATCGGGTTCCCGCCGAACGTGCCGCCGAGCCCGCCGGGGTCGACCGCGTCCATCACCTCAGCCTTGCCCGTCACGCCGGCAAGCGGGAGACCTCCGCCGATCGACTTGCCCGAGACGAGCAGGTCAGGCTCGACGCCGTAGTGCTCGATTGCCCAGACCGGGCCGGTACGGCCGACGCCGGACTGCACCTCGTCGTCCACATACAGGATCCCGTGCTCCTCGCAAATCTCCTTGAGCCTCGGTGGGAAATCGAGCGGCATGTCGATGAAGCCGCCCTCGCCCTGGACGGGCTCCAGCACGGCGCAGGCCACCGTCTTCGGGTCGACGTCCTGCGCGAGCAGGAGCTCCAGCCCACGGATCGCGCCGTCCGTGTCGATACCGCGGTACGGGTACGGGCCCGGTGCCCGGTAGACCTCGGCCGGGAGCGGGCCGAAGCCACGTTTGTAGTCGACCTTTCCCGTCATCGCGAGCGTCAGCAGCGTCCGGCCGTGGAAGCTGTTTCCGAAGACGAGGACGCCTGGACGGCCGGTCGCGGCGCGCGCGATCTTGACCGCGTTCTCGACCGCCTCGGCGCCGGAGTTGACCAGCAGGCTCCTCTGCTCGCCTGAGCCGCAGGGGCTCAGCTCCGCGAGGCGCCGGCAGACCTCGACGTACGGCTCGTACATCCCGACCATCGCGCACTGGTGCAGGTAGCGATCGACCTGCTCGTGAACGGCTGCAACCGCCGGCGGGAAGCCGTGGCCGAGGTTCTGGCAGGCAAGCCCCCCGGCGAAGTCGATGTACTCGCGCCCATCGACGTCCACGATGCAGGCGCCCTCCGCCCGCGCGACGTAGAGCGGCGGCGTCGAGAGGCCGCGCGCGACGTACCGATCTCGAAGATCGGCGAGACGGTCGCTCTCGGTGCGCTGTTCGACGGCCATATTGAGAGGATTACGCCCGTCAAGCCAACCAGAATCGGAGGTGGAGGGCAACCGTGATCGCCGTCATCGGAGCCGCAGGGACGATCGGGAGCAAGGTGCTCGAGTTCCTGGAGGCGTGGGACGCGGCCGCCGCTCCGCGAGACTTCAGGCTCCAGGGGGACGAGCACGTCGACGCCCGTGACCCCGCGTCCCTCGCCCGAGCTCTGGCCGGCGCGTCGGTGTGCGTTAACTGCGCGGACTACCGGTTGAACCTCGAGGTGATGGAGGGCGCCCTCCGCGCCGGCTGTCACTACATCGACCTCGGCGGCCTGTTCCACATGACGAGGCGCCAGCTCGGGCTCCACGACCGGTTTCTGGAGGACGGGCGTACGGCGATCCTGGGCATGGGCTCGGCGCCGGGCAAGACGAACCTGCTCGCGAGCGCCGCGATCCGGCGGCTCGGCGCGGCGCCGAGCTCGCTCGAGATCTGGGCCGCGACCCGAGATCCGGCCGCCGCCGGCCATCCTCTTCCGATCACCTACTCCGCGCAGACGCTGCTCGACGAGCTCCGCATGCGCCCGGTCGTGCTCCACGAGGGCGAGCTGGTGGAGGTGGAACCGCTCTCGGGAGCCGCGAAGCGCGAGCTGCCCGAGCTCGACGAGGTGGAGGCGATCTACACGCTCCATTCGGAGCTGGCGACGCTCCCGGCCGCCTTCCCTTCGCTCCGCGAGGCCAGCTTCCGCCTCAGCCTCTCTCCGGGCCTGATCGACAAGCTGCTGGCACTCGGCGACGAGCTTCCCGAGCCCTACGTCCAGTCCGC
>JACDER010000217.1 GCA_013816275.1 Actinomycetota bacterium
GTTCGATGGTAGTGGTACCCGGCCCGTGAACGTGGCAATCATCGGATCTGGGATCTCGGGGCTCGGCGCTGCCCACGTTCTCTCGCGCGCGCACGAGGTCGAGGTCTTCGAGCGGGCGGACAAGCCTGGTGGCCACGCGAACACGATCGCGCACGACGGCCTCCAGCTCGACACGGGGTTCATCGTCTTCAACGAGCGGAACTACCCGCGCCTCGTGCGGCTGCTCTCGGAGCTCGGCGTGAGGAGTCAGCCGTCGGAGATGTCGTTCTCGGTCGGCTGCGACCGCTGTTCGCTGGAGTGGTCCGGGAGGCGGCCGTTCGCGCAGCCCCTGAACGCCGCCAGCCCTCGCTTCCTCTCGTTCCTCGCCGAGGTCAGCCGGTGGCTGAGGACGGCGAGGAGAGCGCTCGAGGACGGGAGCCACGTCGACGGGACGCTGCTCGACTTCATCACCGAGCGTGGCTACTCCCGCCGTTTCCGCGAGCACTTCCTCGTTCCGCTCACGTCGGCGCTGTGGTCGACGGCGCCGGAGCGTGCGCTCGATTTTCCGGCGGGCTACGCGATCCGCTTCTTCCACCAGCACGGGATGCTCGGCTTCGGCCGCTTCGGCTGGCGGACGGTCGCAGGCGGCAGCCGAGCCTATGTCGCAGCGCTGTGCGAGCAGCTGCGAGGGAGGATCCACCTAGGTCTCGGCGTCCGGGAGCTGCGACGCTCTCCGGACGGCGTGATCCTGCGAACCGAGGACGGGGAGGAGCGTCGCTTCGACAAGGTCGTCGTGGCAACTCATGCAGACCAGGCTCTCCGGTTGCTCGGCGACCCGAGCGACGACGAGCGGCGCGTTCTCGGCGCGTTCGGGTACACGACGAACGACGCGGTGCTCCATTCCGACCCGTCGCTGCTTCCGCGCCGGCGATCGGCACGCGCTTCCTGGAACTTCGCGCGGACGGACTGCGACGTTTCGAGCGGACGGCCGACGATCACGTACTACCTGAACAGGTTGCAACGGCTCGAGGCCGACCAGGAGTACTGCGTGACGCTCAATCGCAGCGAGGAGATCGCTCCCGAATCCGTGATCGCACGACTGACGTACGAGCATCCCGTCTACACGCTCGAGAGCCTCGCCGCCCAGCGGGAGCTCGGTGAGCTCTCCGGGCCCCGGCACACGGTCTACGCCGGCGCGCACCACGGCTACGGCTTCCACGAGGACGGGCTCGCGTCGGGCGTGCGTGCGGCCGCGCTGCTGGGAGTGGACTGGTGAGCTCCGCGCTCTACACCGGCACCCTCGTCCATGCGAGGCGCTCCCCGGCCGAGAACATCTTCCGCTACCGCATCGCCTTCTACGTCATCGACCTGGACGAACTGCCCGAGCTCGAACGGCGGCTTGCGCTCTTCTCCGTCAACCGGCCGAACGTCGTCTCGCTCTACGACCGCGACCACTTCGACAACGACGGCCGCTCGGTCAAGGAGAAGGCGCTCGCGTTCTGCGCCGCGCGCGGCGTCGAGGGCCTGGAGGGCGGCAAGGTGCTGATGCTCGCCCAGCTCCGTTTCCTCGGTTACGTCTTCAACCCGGTGACGTTCTACTGGTGCTACCGGCGCGACGGGGAGCTCGCCTGCATGATCGCCGAGCTGAGCAACACGTTCGGGGAGCGCCTGCCGGAGCTGTTACGCGGGGGCAGCCTGCACTACGAGCACGACAAGCGCCTCCACGTGTCCCCGTTCTTCGGGCTCGACCAGCGCTACCGCTACCACTTCTCGGAGCCCGGCGATTCGCTGTATGCGCGGATCGAGGTGCTGGAGAAGGAAGGCCAGCCTCTCCAGGCCGTGCTCGCCGGCAAGCGGCGGGAGCTGACGAACCGCACGCTCGCCGCCGCCCTCTGGCGGTATCCGGCGATGCCGATGCAGGTGATCGGCCTGATCCACTGGCAGGCGGCCAAGCTCTGGCTCAAGCGTGTGCCGTTCCACCGCAAGCCGCCGTTCGTGCCGGGGAAGGGCTCGGTGCGCGCATGAGCGCCCGCGCTCTTCGAGCCGAGCCCGAGGTGCGGCTTCCCGCGCTCGGGAAGCTGGCTGTTGCGACTCTCGAGCGCGTGATGCCGGGACTCGAGGGCGGCACGCTCGTCGTGCGGCTGCCGGACGGCTCGACGCGGCGCTTCGGCTCCGGTCCCGAGATCGTCCTGAACATCCGCAACGCACACTTCTTCCGCCGGCTGGCGACGCGCGCCAAGCTCGCGCTCGGCGAGTCCTACACCGCGGGAGAATGGGACGCGAACGATCTCGTCGCGTTCTTCGAGCTGTTGCTCCGGAACGCCGAGTCGGCCCGGCAGCGCCACCCGCACGTGCGCCGCATCCTCGAGGCGCGGCCTCGCGCGAACCGTCGTACCGGTTTCCTCCGCGCGCGCCAGAACATCCGCTACCACTACGACCTCGGCAACGACCTCTTCGGCCTCTTCCTCGACGAGACGATGACCTACTCCTGCGCGCTGTTCGAGAACGAGGACGAGCCGCTCGAGGCGGCGCAGCTCCGCAAGGTGCGGCGCGTCTGCGAGAAGCTCCGGCTCGGCCCCGACGACCACGTCCTCGAGATCGGCTGCGGTTGGGGGAGTTTTGCGACGGTCGCGGCCAAGGAGTACGGGGCCCGCGTGACAGGTCTCACCATCTCCGCCGCGCAGGCCGAGCTGGCTCGCGCTCGCATCTACGAGGCGGGCCTCGGGTCACGCGTCGAGATCCGAGAGCAGGACTACCGCGAGGTCGAGGGGCGCTTCACCAAGATCGCGTCGATCGAGATGCTGGAGGCGATCGGCGAGAAGCAGTTCGAGAGCTTCTTCGCCGCCTGCGACCGGCTGCTGGCGCCGGGCGGCTGGGCGTGCATCCAGACGATCCTCGTCCCCGACGCGCGCTGGGACCGCTACCGGAAGACGCCCGACTGGATCGAGCGGTACGTCTTCCCGGGCTGTCTGATCCCTTCGCTCGGGGCGCTGACGCAGGCGATGCGCGCGACGCAGCTCCAGGTCTCGAACCTGGAGGAGATCGGAACGCACTACGCCGAGACGCTTCGCCGCTGGCGGGCGCGCTTCCACGAGCAGCTCGCGGACGTGGCCCGCCTGGGCTACGACGAGCGTTTCCACCGCACCTGGGATTTCTATCTCGCCTTCTGCGAGGCAGCGTTCCGGACACGCTCGCTTCATGACGCGCAGCTGGTTCTGGAGCGGCCGTGATCCTCTACAAGGCGCTCCATGCGGTCGGTTTCCGCGAGCTGCTCCGCCGCGCGTACCGGATCGAGGTCGAAGGCGGCGAGCACATTCCGGCGACCGGCCCGTGCATCCTCGTGTCGAACCACGATTCGCTCGCCGACCCGTTCTTCCTCGGGGTGGCCACGC
>JACDER010000027.1 GCA_013816275.1 Actinomycetota bacterium
GGCGATCTCATGGCATCAACCATCTAGGCGCGAACGAGCCCGAGGGCCGCCGGTAGCCCGTTCAGATCGGTCAGCCGGTCGGCGATCTCCGGATACCGGTTCTCGCGGTCGATGAGCACGGCGCGCATCCCGAGCGCACGCGCCCCTTCGAAGTCGTCCTCGAGATGGTCGCCGACCATCGCGGCCTCGGCAGGCTCCACTCCGAGGCGATCGAGCGCCTTGCGGAAGATCGACGGATCCGGCTTTACCGTCCCGTGATAGCGCGAGGCGACCGTGACATCCGCATCGAGGCCGTGGTGCCGGACGAACTCGCGGAGGTCGCGGGCGCCGTTCGAGACGAGGCCGATCAGCAGCCCGTATCCGCGCAACTCGTCCAGGGCGGGCTCCACGTCCTCGTAGATGTCGAAGTTCTCCGATCGCTCCCACGCCTGCTCGACCTCGACGGCGATCGCGCGGGCGTTCGCCGGGTCGCCGCCCATCCCGAGCACGATGCGCTCGGTGAACTGGACCCAGATTTCCTCGTCGTGCCGGAAGTCCGGGTGCTTCTCGAGCGTCTCCAGTGCGGCCGCGCGCGCCTCGTCGTAGCGGGAGACGTCCACTTCGCTGCCGTACCGCCGCGCGACGCGGAGGTAGCCCTCGGGGCCAAGCTCCGGCCCAGGGCGGACGAGCGTGAAGTCGACGTCGAAGAGGACGGCCTTCAGATCGTGGCCGGCCACCTGTATGCCTCAGGACGCCTCGACGCGAGCGAAGGAAGATTCCGCCGCACCTGCGCGACCCGCTCCCGCTCGAGCTCCGCCGAGATCACGCCTTCCTCGTCGGGAGCGAGCGCGAGGACAAGGCCCCACGGATCGGCGATCAGCGACCGCCCGTAGCTCGGCTTGCCGGGTCGGGTCTCGCCGATCTGCGCCGCCGCGGCGACGTAGGAGGAATTCTCGATCGCCCGCGCGCGCAGCAGCACCTCCCAGTGGTCGCGACCGGTGTGCAGGGTGAAGTGCGAGGGAACCGTCAGCAGCTCGGCACCCTCGAGCGCGAGCACGCGGTACAGCTCGGGGAAGCGGAGGTCGTAGCAGATCGAGAGGCCGATAGTCCAGTCCCCGGAGCGCACCACGACCGGCTCGTCGCCCGGCTCCTCGGCCTCGGACTCGCGGTAGACATGCCCCCCGACGTCGACGTCGAAGAGGTGGATCTTGCGATAGACGGCCGCGATCTCGCCTTCGGGATCGAAGACGATGCACGTGTTCGACAGCTTCTCGCGTCCGTTCCGGCGCTCCGTGATGGAGCCGCCGACGAGCGTGATCCCGTGCCGGCGGGCCCACTCTCCCATCGCCGCAACCGACTCACCGCCGTCGATCGGCTCGGCCTCCGCGTGCAGCGTCTCGGCGTCGCCGATCGCGTTCCACTTCTCGGGCAGCAGAACGAGCTCGGCGCCGCCGGCGGCGGCCTGTGCGACGAGCCGTTCCGCCTGCTCGAGGTTGGCCGCCTTGTCGTCGCGGCTGGTCAACTGGACGCAAGTGATTCGCACCGGATCGAGGATAGCTTTGGGGCCTCGTGGCCCTCGGACGCGTCCGGATCTTCCACGCCCTCCGCTACCGCGACTTCCGCCTGCTCTTCGCCGGCCAGACGATCTCGCTGATCGGCGACGCCGCCTTCCTGACGGCGCTCGGCTGGCGCACGTTCACGCTGGTCGGCTCCGGGCGCTTCGGGATCGTGCTCTTCTGCCAGGCGACGGGGCTGCTCGCCACGCTGCTCATCGGCGGCGCGCTCGCCGACCGCATCTCGCGCCGGAAGATGATGATCGTCTCCGACGTCGCGCGATTCGTCGCAGTCGGCGCGCTCGCCGGAGTCGACGCCTCCGGCCATCTGAACTTCACGCTGATCGTCGTGCTCGCGACGCTGATGGGGCTCGGGGACGGTCTCTTCTACCCGGCGTTCGGCGGGATGGTTCCACTCGTGGTCGAGCCGGGGGCGATCCCGTCCGCGAACAGCCTGATCGGGGTGGCGCGCTGGAGCAGCCTGCTCGTCGGGCCGGCGGTCGCGGCCGGGATCTACGGCGCGACCGGCTCTGCCACCGTCTTCGCCATCGACGCGGGCTCCTTCCTCGTCTCCGCTTCGCTACTGCGGCTCACGCGGACGCGAGCCGTCGAAGCCGCCTCGGGGGGAGGGACGCTGCGCGAGATCGGGTCGGGCGTGCGCTACGTCGCGGGGGTGCCGTGGCTCTGGGTGACGATCGCCCTCTTCTCGGTCGTCCTGATGCTCCAGTTCGCGCCGCAGCAGGTACTGCTGCCGAAGCTGATCCAGCAGCATTTCGGCCACGGCGTCGGCGCCTACGGGCTGCTCACCTCGCTGCTCGGCGTCGGCACGGTCGCCGGGACGCTCGCGTTCGGACAGCTCCAGCCGCGACGCCGGCGCGGCGTGATCTCGTACGTCATCTGGCTCCTCAACAGCCTCGCCATCGCCGGGGTCGCGCTCTCACCCTGGTTCTGGATGGCCTGTGGTTTCGCGGTCGCGCGTGGGTTCTGCATCGGCTTCGCCGTAGCCGTCTGGGAAACGATGCTCATGGAGCTGGTCCCTTCGCATCTGCTCTCCCGGGTCGTAAGCCTCGACTTCTTCGGCTCGTTCGGCCTGATGCCCGTGGGTCTCGCGGTCGCGGCCGGCATCTCCGGGCTCGCGGCGCCCGGGACGATCATCGCCGCGGGCGCCCTCGTCTCCGCGGTCATGTTCGCGGTGGTGCTCACGCGGCCGTGGCTGCGCGCCGTGGACTGACGCTAACCTTCCCGAACCGGGGTGTGGCGCAGCCTGGTAGCGCGCTCCGTTCGGGTCGGAGAGGTCCCCAGTTCAAATCTGGGCACCCCGACAAGGTCGCGGGGGAACCCTGGTTCCCCCGCGAACCAACTTCATAGACAGATCACGAGAAATCGAATGAGGTCGCCTTATGACGCGGACTGCGGGAGTCGTCGTTGCGGCCATCCTTGGGATCGTTGGGATCGCGCTCGGATCGATCGCGCTCGTCCGCGGTCACGACGGCGGAGACGCCTTCACCAAGAAGACGCTCACGCTCAAGGGCGGCAAGGGGACACGGATCGAGTACGACGCTCCCATCCTCGTGAAAAGGGAACCCGGCCGGCGTCAAGGCCTGGGAGACCAACCATCCGATCTCGGGCGACGCGACCGGAGAGGTCACCGTCGTCTCGTACCGCTGATCACGAACGATGTTGACTGTGTCGGCGGATTCCAGCTCACCGACGGCGACATCAACGTCGAGAACATCGAGCAGGCAACCGCGACCAGGACGAGCGCCGAGGGTTCGATCCTCGGAGGCAGCGGCGCCTACGAGGGCGCTTTCGGGTCATGGACGGTCGATTGGAAGACCCACGTGTACGTGATCCACCTCATCCTTCCAAAGACCTAGTCCAAGACTCGAGCTCCACGCCACACCGTCGGCGGAGCTGACGATGACGCCTTGGTCTCCGACGGCGACCCAGCGATCCTCGCCGTAGGCAATCCCGCGCAGTGACGAGCGCGTGGGCACCTGCTGCTCCGTCCAGCTCATCCCGTCGGGCGACGTCGCGAGGAACCCCAGCCCGGTCGTGACCCAGAGCCCGCCTGCAAAGGCAACCGCGTCGAGATTGCCGACGGTGCCGCTCGCGGCATGCGACCAGGTCGCCCCGTCCGGCGAGGTGAGGATGCCGCCCGCGTGGCCGACGACGACGAACCCCGCACTCCCGAATGCGATGCCCGTCTTGAAGCTGTAGTTCCCAGCCGGGTTCAACGTCCAGGAGGCGCCCGGCAGACGGGTCGCGATGATTCCCGCACCCGCCGCGATCTGCACGCCGTTCCCGCTTGCCAACTGGCGGACCGAGAACGGCGCGACGCTCGAGTCCCGCTTCCATGCGCGGCCGTTCGAGGACGACAGGAAGACGCCCTCGTCCCCGGCGACGTACCAGCGGTCGTTCAGGAACGAGACGGTCCGCAGGCTCTGGTGAGTCCCGCTCTTGCGGGTCGTCCAGCCGCGGCCGTCCGGCGACGACAGCAGCGTCCCTCGCGCGCCGACCGCGACAAAACCGGACGGGCCGGTCCCGACGCCGTAGAGATGACGGCGGGTCGGAGTGGCCGGCGTCGTCCATTTGAGGCCGTCCTGCGAGCCGAGGATCCGACCGCCGGCACCGGCGGCAACGAAGCGTCCGTGCCCGTAGGTAACGGAGGCGAGTCCCCGCCGCGCGCCGTCGAGGACGATCTTCCAGCGCAACCCGTCGACGGATCGCAGCACCGTGCCGTAGTCGCCGACCGCGACGAACGCATCGCCCGTAAAGGTCACTCCGCGCAGGATCTCGTCGGTCGGCACGCGCTTCACCAGCGTCCAGCGGCGCCCGTTGCGGGACGTCCCGATCTGGCCGTCCTCGCCGACCGTGACGTAGCGGCCGCGGCCGTACGCGACGCCGCGGAGCGTCTGGGTCAGCGGCGTCCGGGGAGCCGACCAGTGATCGCCGTAACGGGAGAACGCGACCGCCCCACGAGCGCCGACCGCGACGAATCCAGGGGCGCCGTGAATGACTTGCCAGAGGAACGCACGGTTCTTCCTGATCGGCTCGAACGGAACCGGTGCCTCTTCGAGAGCCCAGGTGACCTCGTCGTACGACGTGAGGATGACTCCATTGTCGCCGGTGAGGACCGTCAAGCCGTGCCAGGACGTCGCTCCCCAGAAGGGTGGGCCACCTTGTCCGATGTCGGCCTGCTTCCACGTCTGCGTGTCGTCAGTCGAGATTAGGACAGTGCTCTCGTTTGCTCCGGCGACCCAGGCCCCGTTCGAGTACGTGACCGCTCGGAAGGCTCCCGCGGAGCCGAGTTCCACTGCAAGCCAGTGGATGCCGTCGGTCGACGTCGCCGCCGCGCCGAGGTCACCGACGGCGAGCCACCGCCCGCCGCCGTAGGCCACGCCGCGCAGGTTGGAGCCGACCGCCGACGAGACTGCAGTCCACGTTCTCCCGTCGTCGCGCGAAACGATGATGCGCCCGTCCGACCCCGTCGCGACCACGGTCTTCCCATTCGCGCGGACGTTGGTCAGCGTGAGCCCCGCGCCGAACGAGCGCGGCCCCACCTTCGTCGGGAGACGGGCCGAGCCGGCGGCGGTGCCGGCCAGGACCAGGGCCGCGAGGAAGACAGCGCTCTTTCGTATCGGTCCGGTCACAGGTTGTCCGCTACGTTGTCTTCAGCGACAACAAGGAGGAAACGTGAACGTCGTGACACTGATCGGAAACCTAGCCACGGACGTCGAGGTGCGTGACGTCGGCGACGACAAGAAGGTGGCGAACTTCCTGCTGGCCGTCGACCGTCCGACCGCGGACGACGAGGCGGACTTCGTCCGGATCACGGCCTGGAACCGGCAGGCTGAGGTCTGCGCACAGTTCCTCGCCAAGGGGCGGCGCGTGGCGGTCGACGGCCGGCTCCGAAGCAGCTCCTGGGAGGACGCCGAGGGGAACCGCCGCAGCGCGATCGAGGTGGTGGCGAAGTCGGTCGAGTTCCTGTCGCCGCCCGACAGAGAGGGGGCGGCCGAGGACACGCCGTTCGAGACAGCGGCCGCCTGAGGACGAAGCCCGGCGCCGCCCGCACGCCAACGCCTACCGCCGAACGAGCAGAAGCCCCAGGAAGATGCCCCCTACACCCGCTCCGACGCTTACGAGGACATTGACGGCAGCGAGGGCCAGGTGGCGGCCCTCGAGGAGGTCGTGCGTCTCATAGGCGAACGTGGAGAAGGTCGTATATGCCCCGAGGAAGCCCGTGACGGCTCCCACGCTGAGCCAGGTTGGCTCGTGCAGGCGGTCGACGAGCCCGCCCACGGCTGCTCCGGCAAGGAAGCATCCGGTGAGGTTGATCACCAGGGTGCTCAGTGGAAAGACCGACGCGGTGTGCCGCTCGATCAACTGATCGACTCCGTACCGGGCCAGCGCACCGAGGGCACCGAAGAGGGCAACAGACATGGCGATCGGCATGGAAACTCCTTTGCATCACCAGGAGCCATCAGCCGGGTCGGCGGTTGAAGGCGAGCCCCATCGCCCGTTGCGAAAGAGGGTAGCTGCGCTGTGGAGGTCGTCACGACCGACGAGGCCCGCCCCCGACCTTCGTTCGCGTTGCAAGCCCTCGGGTCCGCGGAGTATGATGGCGGTAGATGCTTGGAGGAGGCCAGCGGGTCCTTTGATTCCCGCCGCGACACTCGAACCGGCAACGGTGCCCGTTTGCGCTCGGCGCAGGCGGGCTTTTTCATGTCCGAATACAGCCAGGACAGAAGGGAGACGACCGTGGCGAACCACTTGACGCCTGAGGAGTTGTCGAAGGAGCTCGGGATCGAACGGAACGACGTGATCCAGTTCTGCTACGACGAAGGCGTGCCCATCTACCAGGGCAAGATCGACAAAACCTTGTTCCAGGCGCAGTTCGAGGTCACGAACGGCGCGACCCAACCCGCGGCCGGCTAGAACAACCCCTAAGCGGACTTGCGGGCCGGTGCCCGGCGGCGCTTCGGCCCCGCCGAGACTGCCGCCTTGCGGGTCGGCTGCTTCGGCTTCTTCGTCTCCGCGACGCTCTGCTTGAGCGCCTCCATCAGATCGATCACCGGAGTCTCGGGCACAGGCTCTGGCTTGGCGATCTCCTGACCTGCAAGCTTGGCCTCGAGCATTCGGCGGAGGTCGTCGCGGTACTCGTTTCGGAACTCCTCCGGGTCGAACTCGCCGGAGATGCTCTCGATCACCTGCTGCGCGAGCGCGAGCTCCGGCTTCTTGACCTCGGCCTCACCCACGGCCTCCTGAATCTCCTTCTTCGAACGGACGTCCTCGGCGAAGAAAAGCGTCTCGAGCGCAAGCGTGTCCTCGTGCGGCCGGATCAAGCAGAGGTTCTCCTTGCCCCAGAGGACGAACTTGCCGATCGCGGCCATCGAGGTCTCCTCCATCGCCCGGAGCAGCAGGACGTACGGCCGGCGCTGCGCGTCAGCGCTCGCGGGAGCGAGGTAGTAGGTGCGGTCGAAATAGACGGGATCGACGGCCTCGAGCTTCACGAACCGCAGGATCTCGATCGAGTTCGAGCGCTGGAGGGCGACGGCCTCGAGATCTTCCTCCTCGACGATCACGAACTCGCCCTTGACGACCTCCCAGCCCTTGACCAGCTCGTCGGCCTCGACGTCGCGCTCGTGGAACGGGCAGTAGCGCTTCTGCTTGATCGGCGTCTTGCACTCCCGGTGCAGCGTGCGAAACGCAACGTCGGTGCGCTGCGTCGCGACCGCGAGGCCGATCGGGATGTTGACCAGCCCGAAGCTGATCGATCCGTTCCAGATGGTGCGCATTCCAGGTCCAGTCTAGTTGGGGACGAAAAGATTCTCGGTGCACACGCCCTTCCCTTCCTCGTAGAGTTGACGCCGTGAGCAGGACAATCGGCGCGCTGTGGCACAAAGCCGTTGCGGAAGGCCGCTCGAAGCCGGCCTACTTGGCCGAGGAAGCCGACGGCTGGCGCGAGGTCTCCTGGGAGGAAGCGGCCCGCCGGGTCGAGGACATCGCGTTCGGGCTGCTGGCACTCGGGCTCAAAAAGGGCGACGTCTTCGGGATCATGGCTCCGACGAGGCTCGAGTGGGCGCTCGTCGACTTCGCGCTCGCCCGCGTGGGCGCGGTGACCGCCCCGATCTACGCGACCAGCTCGGCGAGCGACTGCGCGTACATGCTCGGGCTGGTCGAAGCGATCGGCGTCTTCGTGGACGAGGGCTGCCGGCCGCTCGTCCCCGCACTTCCCCACGTGCTCTCGCTCGAGGCCCTCGAGGAGCTGGAGAAACGAGGGCGGGCATACCGAGAGCAGCATCCGGACGCGCTCGAGCGGGCCGAGGCCGAGATCGGCGAGGAGGATCTCTTCACCTTCATCTACACGTCCGGGACGACGGGCGCGCCCAAGGCCTGCATGATCCTCCATCGCAACTACTACTCGATGGCCGCGACCGTCGACCTCCTCGAGGATTTCACCCTCGAGGACGATTTGATGCTGCTGTACCTACCGCTCGCGCACAATTTCGGCCGCCTGCAGCACCTGCTCGGCGCCTACGAGGGCTACACGATCGCGTTCCTCGCCGACCCGTACGCGGCCGCCGAAGCGCTGCCGAGCGTGCGGCCCACAGTGTTCCCGAGCGTGCCGCGGCTGTACGAGAAGGTGCACACGAGGATCCAGGGCCAGTTCGACTCGGCCACGGGGCTCCGCCGGCGGCTCGTCGACTGGGCGTTGCGGGTCGGCTACGAGGCGAGCCCGTACAAGCAGCGAGACGAGCCGCTCCCGGGTGGCCTCGCGCTCCGTCACCGGATCGCCGACCGGCTCGTCTACTCGAAGGTCAAGGACCGGCTCGGAGGGCGGCTGCGGATCGCCATCTCCGGCGGCGCTCCGCTCGCGCCCGAGATCGCCGAGTTCTTCCTCGCGCTCGACATCCTCATCCTCGAGGGCTACGGGCTCTCGGAGTGCACGACCGCCTGCTCCGTGAACCTGCCCGGACAGGTCAAGTTCGGGACCGTCGGGAAACCACTACCGGGCTTCGAGGTCAAAACCGCCGAGGACGGCGAGATTCTGATCCGCAGCGACACGATCTTCGCGGGCTACTACCGCGACGATGAGGCGACGCGAGAGGTGCTCGACGCCGATGGCTGGCTGCACTCGGGCGACATCGGCCAGATCGACGATGACGGCTTCCTGCGCATCACCGACCGCAAGAAGGACATCATCGTCACCGCCGGCGGGAAGAACCTGGCGCCGCAAAACCTCGAGAACGCGCTCAAGTCGGCCAAGCTCGTCTCCCAGGCGCTCGTGATCGGCGACCGGCGCCCGTTCGTCGTCGCGCTCGTCGCCCTGGACGAGGAGGAGGCCGCGGGGAAGCCCGCGGAGGAATTGCACGCGGCCGTGCAGGAGATCGTCGAGGGCGTCAACCGGAACCGCTCGCGCTACGAGCAGATCAAGCGCTTCGCGATCGTGCCCCGAGACTTCTCGGCCGACGAGGGCGAGGTGACGCCCACGATGAAGCTGAAGCGCCGCGTCGTCGAGCAGAACTTCGCCGGCGAGATCGAAGAGTTGTACGCCGGGCCTCGCTAGCCCCGTGGAGACCGTCAGGCGGGAGTCGGCGCGAATCGCGCTCGTCGACGGGCGCGGGCGGGTGTTGCTCCTTCACGCCGTGCTGCCCGGCGAGGAGTGGTGGGAGCTCCCCGGCGGAGGCGTCGAGCCGAGCGAGATGCATCGCGATGCGGCGCTGCGCGAGCTCGTGGAGGAGACCGGAATCAGCGTCGAGGATGTGGAACTGCTCGGCGCCGTCGACACCGAATTCGAGTTCGACGGCCGCTGGTACCACCAGCGCGAGACCGTCCTTCGAGCCGATCACCCGGGAACGGGCGTGGAGCTGCGCAACCCCGATCCCCCGTCCTTTCCGCGGCACGTCGAGTACCGGTGGTGGGAGCCGTTGGAGCTACGAGCAACGGCGGAGCACATCCACCCTCCGCAACTCGCCGAGCTGCTGGGCGTCTAGGTGTAGCGGCGCGCGCCGTCGAAGACGGACGCGTAGTGCCCGGCGAGCGGCGAGATCTTCACGACGTCGCCGGTGTGCGGAGCGTGGATGAAGTTGCCGCCGCCGATGTACATCCCGTTGTGGCCAAGGCCGTAGAAGAAGACGAGGTCGCCGGGCTGGAGCTGGTCGTACGAGACCGGGGTCCCCAAACCGAACTGCATCGCCGCGTTGTGCGGCAGCGAGATGCCGATCTGGGCATAGACGTACATGGTGAAGCCCGAGCAGTCGAAGCCCACGCTGGGATCCGCTGCGGCGTACACGTAGGGGATGCCGAGGTAGCGCATCGCGATGTCCACCAGCGTGCTGTTGCCGCCCGACGACGGGGCGACCGGGCTCGGAGT
>JACDER010000028.1 GCA_013816275.1 Actinomycetota bacterium
GCTCGGAGCCGCGACCGCCGCCGGGGCAACCCGCCAGGCCGCCGCGCTCGGCTGCCTGCTCGGGGTTGTTGCCGGCGGCGTGTTCGTACTGACCGATCCTCGCTCGCGCCTGGTGAGGCGGTCGCAGGCGGCACCGCGGATCGAGCCCTGGTGGAAGGCGGCCTTGCGGGCGACCTATCCCAGCACGCTCGGGGTTGCCCTCCTCGCGGCCGTCTCGCTCGCGTTCAGCCCGGTGCTCGCGGCGGTCCTGGCAGGAATTGTCGGCGGGCTTGGAGTCGCGGGGCTGCTCACGGCGCTAGCGTTACGCGCGTGAGGTGGGGGTTTTCGGTGCCGGTCGTCGCCGCGGTAGCGGTCGCCGCAGGGTGCGGCGGGGGCGGGGCGAAGCCCCTGTCCAAGCCGGAGCTCATCAAGCGCGGCGACGCGATCTGCACCAAGTACCGGCAGAAGAACCAGGAGCTGAACAAGTCGGCACCGACCAAGAATCCGACCGATCCGAGCGCCACCGACGCGCAGGTGAAGGCGTCGGCGCCCATCCTCGGGAAGCTGGCCGACAACCTGCGGGCGGCGCGCAGCGAGTTCGACGATCTCGAGCCGCCCTCCGATGCGGCCAGCGACTGGCGGAACACCCTGGACGACCTCGATCAGCTCGCCTCGAAGCTGGATAGCGCCGCGTCGGCGGCCAGGGAGGTCGACCGGCAGCGGGTCGTGAACGAGTACGGCGAGATCCTGCGCCTGAACCGGCGTATCAGCACCTTCGAGCAGGACTACGGCTTCAAGGTCTGCGGGAGCAGCGGCTAGAAGAGCGGCAAGCGAGCCGGCTGCACCCGTTAGACTCGCGCGCCGATGGAGGCAGGGCATCTCCCGGAGATCGAACGGCACGGACACCTGCTGCTCGAGATCGCGATCGCGGCCGTCCTCGGGATGACTGCCGTCGCGACCGCCTTCTCGGCCTACCAGGCCGGCAAGAGCGAGCGCCAGACGGTCGCGCACTACAACGAGGGGATCCGGGACTCGAGCCTCTCGACCGACGTACTACTGGAGGCGGAGCAGACGCTCGCGAGCGACCAGGCCATTTTCCTCGAGTACGCGAAGGCCGCGCAGGCCGACAACATCGCGCTCGCCGGCTACCTGCTGAGAACCTGATGAGCCCGAACCTGCGCGCGGCGGTCATCTGGTGGAGCCAGGGCAACCGCTCCGACAAGTACCAGTCACCCTTCGTCGCGGCCAACCCGAAGTACAAACGCGAGAACTTCGTCATCGGCAATTCGCTGAGCGAGCAGTCGAACGGACTGTTCAAGGACGCGCAGAAGACGCACAAGACGAGCAACCGCTACGACCTCGTGACGGTCATTCTGGCCGCCGCGCTCTTCATGCTCGGCGTGGCAGGGGTACTCCGCCACTACGGGCTCCGGCTCGCCTTCTTCGCGATCGGGGCGGTCTTCTTCGCGGGAGGCGTGATCCAGATCCTCCGCATCGCAGTCTTCTAGCGCTCCTGGTCGGGAGCCTCATCCTCGTAGGCTCGACCGTCGAGCTCGGCCGGCTCGCCGTTCGGGACGTCCACTTCGACTGCGCGAAGTTCCTCGTCAACGTCGAAGGCAACGCCTGCGCGTAGCGGCGGGGGCGCCCGGCTACGATCCTGGGGTGCGGCAGAAATACGTCCTCTCGGAGCTCGACTCGGGCGAGCGCGTCATCTCGGAACGTCTTTCCCAGGTGCGGTCGGTCTCGATCGGCTTCTGGATCGGGGCCGGCTCGCGGGACGAGCGCGATCCGAAGGCCGGTATCTCCCACTTCATCGAGCACCTGCTGTTCAAGGGCTCGCGCTCCTATACCGCGCAGGAGATCGCCGAGGTGTTCGACTCCCTCGGCGGAGAGCTGAACGCGGCTACGTCGCGCGAGCACACGGTCGTCTACGCGCGCGTGGCCGACCAGCACCTCGAGACCGCGATCGACGTGATGACCGACATGGTGTTCGCACCGTTGTTCGCCGACCTCGACTCCGAGCGCGAGGTCGTCCTGGAGGAGATCGCGATGTATGAGGACACACCGCAGGACCTCGTCCACGACCTCGTCACGGAGGCCGTCTTCGGGCCGCATCCGCTGGGGCGGCCGGTGATCGGCTCGGCGGACGTCATCTCCTCGGTCACGCGCCGGTCGGTCTCCGCGTTCCACCGTGCGATGTACGTCCCAGGGAACATCGTCGTCGCGGCAGCCGGAAACGTTGGTCACGAGCGGCTCGTACCGCTGCTCGAGCAGGCGGCGGCCAAGCGTGGCAACGGGGAGGCGCCCAAGCGCCGCGTACGCTCGCCGCTCGTCAAGACGCCGCCGCCCGGCGTCCGCTTCCAGCGAAAGGACACCGAGCAGTACCACGTCTGCCTGGCCGCGCCCGGGATCGCCCGCTCGGACCGGCGGCGGTTCGCCGCTTCCCTGCTGGACGGAATCCTGGGCGGCTCGGCCTCTTCCCGCTTCTTCCAGGAGATCCGCGAGAAGCGCGGCATGGCGTACTCCGTCTACACCTTCGCGTCGCAGTACAGCGACTCCGGGCAGATCGGCTTCTACGTCGGGACGCGCGAGGAGAACCTCCCGTCCGCGCTCGAGATCGCCGTCTCGGAGATCGCCGACATCGCGGACGGCAACCTGCGCGGCAACGAGCTTGAACGGGCGAAGGAGAACCTCAAGGGCCGGATGATGCTCGCGATGGAGTCGACCTCGAGCCGCATGAGCCGCCTCGGGAAGTCGCTGGTCAGCGACACGGAGCTGCTCTCGCTCGATCGGCTCAGGGCCGAGATCGACGCCGTTACGCCTGAGGCCGTCGCGGAGCTCGCGGGGGTGCTGCTCGCGCCGGAGCGCTTTTCGGCCGCCGGAATCGGGCCGAGCGAGGAATGGTTCCTCGACGCGGTCGAGCGCGTGAATCCGGCGCTCGTCGGCACCGCGGCCGCAGCGGCGTGAAGGTTCTGCTCAACGGGAAGAGCGGGAAGGTCGGAAGCGTGCTCGGGCCGGCGCTCGAGGCGGCCGGCCACGAGCTCGTCGACGACCCCGGCTCGGCCGAGGCGATGGTCGACTTCACCGGGCCGGATGCGGTGGTCGCGAACGTGCAGGCCGCCCTGGAAGCCGGCGTGCCGTGCGTCGTCGGGACAACGGGGGCCGACCTCGCGGAGGTGGGGCAGCTGGCCCGCGATCGGGGACTCGCCGTCTTCTTCGCGCCGAACTTCGCAATCGGGGCGGTCCTGATGATGCGTTTCGCCGAGGAGGCAGCCAGTCATCTCCCCGCGGCCGAGATCGTCGAGCTCCACCATGACACCAAGGTCGACGCGCCCTCGGGGACGGCGAAGGCGACCGCGGAGCGGCTCCCCGGCGAGCCCGCAATCCACTCGGTCCGCCTGCCCGGGCTCGTTGCGCACCAGGAGGTGCTCCTCGGCGGCCGGGGCCAGCTCCTGACCATCCGCCACGACGCGTTCTCGCGCGAGGCCTACGTCCCGGGCGTCCTACTCGCCCTCGAGCGCCTCGGCACGCTTCCGCCGGGGCTGACCGTCGGGCTCGACACACTGTTGGGATGACCGGCGGCATCCTCCCAGCGCAACGAATCCGGCAGGCGATCGAGGACGGCTGGGTCGCCGCCGACCCGGCGGTTCCCGCGGAGAACGTGCAGCCGGCGAGTCTCGACCTGCGGCTCGGAGTTAAGGCCTACGCGCTCCGCTGCAGCTTCCTGCCCGACGATACGGTCTCGATCGAGACCAAGCTCGGCGACCTCGCGATCACCGAGTTCGACATCCGAGCGGGCGCCGTGCTCGAGCGCAACCGCCCGTATCTGATTCCGCTTACCGAACGGGTTGCGCTCCCCGGCGACGTGCGCGGCAGGACGAATCCGAAGAGCTCGACCGGCCGCATCGACGTCTTCACCCGTGTGATCTCGGAAGGGAACTTCCGCTTCGACGAAATTCCCGCCGGATACGAAGGGCCGCTCTATCTCGAAGTCGTGTCCCGCTCGTTCGCGATCCGGGTGCAACAGGGGCTGACCCTCAACCAGCTCCGGCTCGTCTCAGGTGACGCGCGCTGCACCGACGCGGAGATCGTGGCCCTGCACGAGGACTCGCCGCTCGTCCATGCCGGCGATGCGCCTCTCGACGCCGCAGAGCTTCGCCTCGCCGACGGGCTCTTCCTGAGCGTGGACCTCGAGCAAGGGGAGGAGCCGGCCGGCTACAAAGCCCGCCCGAACGCGCCGCTGCTCGACCTGGCGCGCGTGGGTGAGCACGACGCGGAGGCCTTCTGGGAGCCGATCTACGCGGGCGGCGGCCGGACGATTCTCCAGCCCGAGGAGTTCTACCTCCTCATCTCGCGCGAGCGCGTCCAGATTCCACCCTGGCTCGGCGCCGAGATGACCGCGTACGACCCAACCGCCGGCGAGCTGCGCACCCATTACGCCGGCTTCTTCGACCCGGGCTTCGGCTTCGATCCGGAGGGCCGGCGCCACGGCGCGCGCGCGGTGCTCGAGGTGCGTGCGAGGGACGTCCCGTTCATGGTCGAACACGCCCAGCGGATCTGCAAGCTCGGGTTCGAGCAGATGATCGAGCCGCCGGATCTCGTCTACGGCGAGCGGATCGGCTCTTCGTACCAGTACCAGGAGCTGACGCTCAGCAAGCACTTCCGCGCGCACCGCGCTCGACAGCTTGCGCTGACAGGACTAGGGTAAGAGCCTTGCTCGGAGAGATCCTGACCGCGATCGTGACGCCGTTCCATGAGAACGGGGGGGTCAACTTCGACGCGTTTCGAGCGCTCGCCGGACACCTCGTCGACAACGGCTCCGACGGCCTCGTCGTCGCCGCCACGACGGGAGAGGCGCCGACGCTGACCGACGAGGAGAAGCTCGAGCTGTGGAAGGCGGCAGTGGAGGAGGTTGGAGGTCGTGCGACCGTGATCGCCGGCACGGGCACGTACTCGACCGAGCACTCGATCGAGCTGACGCGGAAGGCGGACGACGTGGGCGTGGACGGCTTCCTCGTCGTCACGCCGTACTACAACAAGCCGCCGCAGCGCGGCATCGTCGAGCACTTCCGCGCGATCTCGAAGGCGAGCGACAAGCCGATCGTCGTCTACAACATCCCGGGCCGCGTCGTGATCAACATCGAGCCGGCGACGATGGTCGAGCTGGCCGAGATCCCGAACGTGGTCGCCGTAAAGCAGGCGAACGACGATCTCGACCAGGCGCGGCGCATCGTCGAGGAAACCGAGCTCGACCTCTATGCCGGCGATGACTTCCTCGTCCACCCGTTCCTCGAGCTGGGCGGCGTCGGCGGGGTATGCGTGCGCTCGAACATCGCGGGGCCGCAGTTCAAGGAGATGGTGGGGCTCTACCGGGAGGGCGACTTCCGGACAGCTACCCGCATCAACGAGGAGCTCGGGCCTCTGTTCGAGCTCGACGACATCACCGTCAACCCGATCCCGATCAAGACTGCGCTCACCATGCTGGGGCACGACGTCGGCGGCTTCCGGCTTCCGCTCGTCGAGGCGACTCCGGTGGAGCGGGAGCGCGTCAAGGACTGCCTGGAGCGCGCCGGTCTGCTCGCCGCGGCCCCCGTGTAGGAGGAGACTTGAGCTTGTGACATCGCTCCGCATCATCCCGCTCGGCGGTCTCGGCGAAGTGGGCAAGAACATGACGGTGTTCGAGCTCGGCGACGAGATCATCGTCGTCGACGCGGGCCTTGCCTTTCCCCGCGACGAGCATCTCGGTGTCGATCTCGTCCTCCCCGACTTCGGCTACCTCGAGGAGCGGGCCGCGAACATCCGCGCGGTCGTCCTCACCCACGGGCACGAGGACCACGTCGGCGCGCTTCCGTACCTGCTTCGCGAGGTGCGCGTCCCGGAGGTCTGGGCGACGAAGCTGACGCTCGAGCTGGTTGCCTCCAAGCTCGACGAGCACGGCCTCATGCGCTCGACCGAGCTGCGCGAGCTCGTGCCGGAAGACGGGGCGGTGGAGATCGGGCGGTTCCGCATCGAGGCGATTCGCATGGCCCACTCCATTCCGGACTCGGTCGCCCTCGTGATCGAGTCGGAGGCGGGGCGGGTCGTCCACACGGGCGACTACAAGATCGACCATACGCCCGTCGACGGGTTCAAGACCGATGTAGGCAAGCTGGCGGAGGTGGGGAACCGCGGCGTCGACCTCCTGCTCGGCGACTCCACGAACGCCGAGCGTCCGGGCGTCACCCAGTCGGAGCGCGTCGTCGGCGAGGCCTTCCGGCAGATCATCCCCGCGCGCACCGGGCGCGTGCTCATCTCGTCGTTCGCCTCCAACGTGCACCGCATGCAGCAGGCGATCGACGTCGCCGTCCAGGTCGAGCGCAAGGTGGCCGTGGTCGGCCGGTCTCTGCGCAAGAACATCAACATCGCGCGCAACCTCGGCTACATCGACGTCCCGGAGGACACAATGATCCGCACGCAGCGGATCGACGAATTCCGCCCGCACGAGCTGATGATCCTCTGCGCCGGCAGCCAGGGCGAGCCCGTGTCCGCGCTGACGAGGATCGCCTACAACGACCATCCCGCGGTCAAGGTCGAGCGCGGCGACACGGTGATCATCTCGGCGAAGCCGATCCCCGGGAACGAGCTAAAGATCCACGACACGATCAACGGGCTGACGAAGCTCGGGGCAGAGGTGCTGCACGAAGACAACGCCCCCGTTCACGTCTCCGGCCACGGTAAGGCGGAGGAGCTGCGCACCATCCTCTCGCTGCTGCGGCCGCGGGCGGTGATGCCGGTCCACGGCGAGTACCGGATGCTGGCGGCGCACGCGCGGCTCGCGCAGGAGGCCGGGGTTCCGTCGGATTCGATCGTGATTGCGGAGAACGGCTCCGTGGTCGAGCTCACTCCGGGCGCGCCGCCGCGGATCGTCGAGCACGTGGAGGCGGGGATGACCTTCGTCGACGGGCTCGGCGTCGGGGACGTTCAGGACGTGGCGTTGCGCGACCGACGGCACCTGTCCGAGGACGGGGTTCTCATCGTGGTCGCGACACTCGCGACGAACGGGTCGGTTGCGGCCGGCCCGCCGGAGCTGATCGCACGCGGCTTCGCCGAGACGGGGCCGCTGCTCGATGAGATGCGCGAGGAAGCCAGACGCGTGCTCGACCAATGCCTGGCCGACAACGTGGACGAGATCAAGCTGCTCCAGGAACACCTCCACGACGGGATCGGCCAGCTCGTCTACGACCGGACCAGGCGCCGGCCGATGATCCTCCCCGTCGTGATCGAGGTCTGATGACGGCCACGACCGCACACTGGAGCGACGCTCTCGCCGAGCACGGAGTCGACGAGGGAGCCGTCCGCCACCTGGTCGTGCAGCTGGCCGCCTGTGAGGTCTCGGCGCTCGCCTTCTGCCGCATGCTGGAGCGGTGGGCACGCGGGGAGCCCGATCCCTGCACTCCGGGGCGACGCCAGGCCGCGCTCCGGCGGGCCGCCGACCGCGTCGAGACGGCGATTGCAGGGCTCGACCGCCCGCTCGGCCGCTACCTGCTCGAGCTCGAGCCGGAGCGGACGGAGGGGAGGTCGTGGTACGGCGAGCCCGGTGCGGCCGAGCTGATCGACTGGGAACCGGTCCTCACGCGGGCGGGCGTCCACGTGTCGGCGACCCGCGTGGCGCAGACCTATCTTGAGCTGGCGGTGCTCGTCCGCGCGCTCCAGGGTCTCTCCGCGGCCGCCGCGATGGAATCGACTCCCGACCGGAGCTCGCTCTGGGCCGGTCTGTTCGACCTGCGCGAGAACCTGCTCGGTCGCGCGGCGGAGGATTTGAGGGCGCTCGGAGCCTGAAGAAACGCTGAGCTCGAGACCCTGTTCATCGGGCCGCTAGTCTGCATCGAATGAGGCGGACGCTTGCGGCAGCCGCCGTGGCAACTCTTCTCGTCGCGGGGATCGCTGCGGCGCGTGAGACCTCGCCGGTCCCCGGCGGGACTGTCGAGCTCGGAACCGATGCCAGCGTCATGGTCGTCGGCGCGGTGGGAGCCGATGATGCGGGCACGTCCGTCGCGCGCGCAGGCGACGTGAACGGCGACGGCGACATGGACCTGATCGTCGGTGCCCCGGAGGCGGGCGACGACTCCGCGGGACGCGCCTATGTCATCTTTGGGCCGCTGCAATCTCCCGTGATCGACCTGGCGGCACTCGGCGAGCAGGGTTTCGCGATCGTCGGGGAGGCGGGCGACGACCACGCCGGCTACTCCGTCGCGGCAGCCGGAGACGTGAATCACGACGGCCATGCGGACGTGATCGTCGGCGCGCCGAGTGCAGCCCCGCATGACCGCGCCGAGGCGGGTGCGGCGTACGTCGTCTTCGGGAAGAGCTCGACCGATCAGGTGGAGCTCGGCGCTCTCGGCGCACGCGGTTTCCGGATCGAGGGCGCGAAGGAGAGCGACTTCGCCGGATTCTCCGTTTCGACCGCCGGGGACGTGGACCGGGACGGGTTGGGCGACGTCATCGTCGGAGCGCCCGCGCTCGGACGGCACCGTGGCTACGCAGCCGTTGTCTTCGGGCGGCGGGGGCACGCTCCCGTTGACCTGGGCCGGCTGGGCGCCGCCGGCATCCGGATCCAGGGCGTGAACAAGCCTGTCCAGGTCGACGGCCAGATCGTCTACGACGAGACCGGGGCGTCGGTGGCACTCGCGGGTGACGTGAACGGGGACCGGCGGCCCGACCTCGTCATCGGCTCTCCCGGACCCGGCAACGGGATCGTCACCGGCAATGCGTACGTCGTGTTCATGCCCGCCGCGAAGCGCACCGTCGAGGTCGGAGCGCTTGGCTTCGGGGGCTTCCGCATCCAGGGGGCCCAGGGCTTCGACTATGCGGGCGAATCCGTCGCGGCCGCCGGCGACGTCAACAGCGACGGCTTCGCGGACGTCATCACCGGTGGGACGGGCGCCCACGCGGTCGGGTTCGAGGCGGGCGCCGCCTACGTCGTCTTCGGGAAGCGCGGAACGAGTTTCATCGACCTCCAGAAGCTCGCCGGCAAGGGCTTTCGCATGGACGGGGCCGAGGCCGGCGAGTACGCCGGCTGGGCGGTCGCCGGAGCCGGCAACGCCGGCGGGGACGATCACCCCGACGTATTCGTCGGCGCCCCGGGCGCAAATGGAGACTCTGGCTCCGCCTACGTCATTCTCGGGCAGAAGGAACCGAAATCGCTCAACCTCGCCGACCTGGGAAGCGGTGGGTTTCGGTTGCAGGGCCTCGCCGAGTCGGACTTCGCAGGCGCTTCCGTCGCGAACGTCGGTGACATGAACGGAGACGGCCAGCCCGATCTCGCGGTTGGAGCACCGGCCGCCGATTTCCAGGACCGCCAGAACTCCGGCGCGGTGTACGTCGTCTTCGTTCCGCCGCAACGCGCGACGCCTCCTCCGCCACCCCCGCCGCCGCTCCGGTGCCTCGTCCCTGCCGTCAAGGGGAAGACGCTGGCGGTCGCACGGGAGAGGATCAAGGCGCAGCAGTGCAGCCTCGGGAAGGTCTCACGCGCGCACTCCGCCCGAGTCAGGTCGGGTGTCGTCCTCTCGCAGAGGCCGTCCGCGGGCACGGTCCGGCAGCGCGGTGCGAAGGTCGCGCTCGTCGTCAGCCTCGGGCCCCGTTCGCGCCGTCGATAAGCTGGCCCGCATGCGAATCTGCGCCGCCGGAATCGTCGCGCTCGCCCTGCTCGCGCTTGCCGCCTGCGGCGGGAGCGGCGCCGAGAAACCCAAGGTGAAGGTGGTCGCGGGAGCCAAGCCGGCCGCGCCTCCACCGGAAGCCGACGTCGTGAGCGGTAACGCCGAAGGTGAGCAGGGGAAAGCCCCGGAGGAATACTGGACCGCGGAGCGGATGCGGAACGCGACGCCCGTCGACCTCATCTCCAAGCCCGGAAAGCCGCAGGAC
>JACDER010000029.1 GCA_013816275.1 Actinomycetota bacterium
CGATCGCGACCAGCTCCGGAGAGTCGGGTCCGATCTCGACCTCGGCCGCCGCCTGGGCGACCTCGGCGAAGACGGCATCCGCAACCGCCTCTCCCCCCACCGCCCACTCGACCGCGGCGAGGTACAGATCCGCGACCCGCTCGAGATCGTGCTCGGTGCGGACGTACTCGACCGCCGCGGCGCCCATCTCCCGCCGCAGACCCTCGTTCGCGGAGAGCTCCTCGAGCACGTCTGCGAGCACGTCGATCTCGCGCCCTCCGACCGGGATCCGGCGGGCGACGCCGTCCGGGAGCTCGGCGAACCAGCCCAGGTCGCTGACGACGAGCGGTTTGCCGAGCGCGAGCGCCTGGAGCGCGGCCGCGGACGTCTCCCCCATCGACGGCGCCCGGAGCGAGACGATCACGTCGCAGGCCGCCATCAACGCCCAGAGCCGCCGGTCGTCCACGTAGCCCTCACGCACGACGGCGTCCTCGAGGCCGAGCCCTTCGATGCGGCGCTCGAGCTCGAAGCCCGGCGCCACCGCGCCGGCGAGAACGAGCTTCGCCTCCGGGCGGCTCTCGCGCACACGGGCGAAGGCGCGGAGGAGCTGGGGGATCCGCTTGGCGGGATTGACGTGACCGAACGAGCCGAAGACGGGCGAGCCGGGAATGTCGGCGGCGGGCTCGTCGGGCACCGGCGCGGCGGCGAGCGGGATCCGCCAGATCCGCCCGGCGTAGCCCTCGGCGCGGGCGCCCCTCTCGGTGTAGTGCGAGTGGACGATCAGCCCGGTGGCGTGGTCGAGGATCTCGCCCGCGAGCGGATACCGCTCCGGGATCGTCTCCCACGGCGCTTGGACGCGCCCCGCGGCGACGTCCTCGGCGAGCTGCCGGGCCTCGGCGCCGCCGTCGCGCTCCATGGCCGCGATGTAGGCGCCGGCGTTGCCGCGGGCGAGGGTGAGGCCGGCGACCAGGTGGTGGAGGACGAGATCGTGCAGGACGACGACGCCGGGGCGGCGGCGGAGCGCGTCCACGATCCATCCGTGCGCCTCGGGATGGTTGCCGACGTGGTAGATGGCAATGTCCGTCCGGCCGATGCGCCGCGTACGCGGACGCGCCACCGCGACGTCGAGCCGCTGCCGCAGTGCAGGAAGGAGCAAGGCGCTGTAGTCCGCGATCCCGGAGCGCTGCGGCGGCAAAGGTGAGTAGTAGGCGACCCTCACGAGAGGATCCGCTCGATCGCGCGGTCCCAGGTGACCTCCTCGGCGAGCGCGTGGCCCGCGCGACCGAAGGAGCGCGCCTCATCGACGTGCTCACGGAGCCACGCGCACGCCTCCGCGACCGCACCGGCGCGCGGCTCGCACACGATCCCCGTCTTGCGGTCGGTAACGACCTCGAGCGGCCCGCCCGCGTCGCTCGTCGTCACCACGGGCTTGTCGGACATGAACGCCTCGAAGGGCACCATCCCGAAGTCCTCGTCGACAGGGGCGTAGAAGACGGCGAGGCAGCCGGCATAGAGATCGGCCAGCTCCGCCTCGCTGACGCGGCCCAGGAACCTGACCCGTCCGTCCAGGCTCCGCGCGCCGGCGAGCTCCTCCAGCCTGCCGCGATCGGGGCCCTCGCCGGCTACGACCACGGAGAGCGAGTCGTTCGCGGCCGCGGCCTCGAGCAGGAGGTCGACACGCTTGGCCCGGTCGAGCCGTCCGACCGAGAGGACGAAGTCACCGTAGGCGTCGCAGCGGTAAGGAAGCTCCTGTGGCGGATGCGGCAGCACCTCGGCCACCAGGCCGGTGGACTTCTCGAGACGCTGCTGGTTGTTGCGTGAGGTCGTGAACAGCTTGCGGGCCTCACCGAGCACCCGGCGGTCGAGCGCGTGCACGGCGCGGCGGGTCGCGCGGTCCTCCGGCGATTCCGAGAACTGGCCCAGCTGCGTACGGTCGAGCTCGTACGCCTGGCGGAACTGGTGCAGGAGCCAGACGACCTTGTTCGGATGCCGGACGGCGTACGAGGGAAACTTGGTCGCGACCACGAGGTCGATCGGACGGCCCTCCACCTCGGTCAGGTCGACGAGCCGCCACAGGAACGCCTGGGTGAGCACCCGCGTGCCCGGATACCACTTGTACGGGACGGTGACGAGCTCCGCCTCGTGGTCGCGCTTCCGCAGCTCGGCGACGAGATCCTCGACGAAGATCTCCGTGCCGCCGCGCGCGAACGGAACCTGGGCCGAGCAAACGGCGATTCTCATCGGCGCGCGACGATCGCGTAGTCGAGCGGAGCGAACAGGAGCTCGTTCAGCCGGGACACGTTCGCGGCCAGGACCGGGTCGGCCGGCACCGTCAGTCGCTCCTCCGGCTCGTTCAGGAAGCGCTTCTCGACCGTGGTGAATCCCGCCTGGCGGGCGAGCAGCTCGAGCGTCTCGGGGACGAGCGGCTGCGCATGCGTGAGGTCGGCGAAGTAGTTGCGGAGCGCGAGCGGCGAGAGCGGGTTGATCGTCTCCGCGACGAGCACGCCGCCGGGGCGAAGCTTCGCCGCCGCCAGCTCAAGGAGACGGACCAGCGCCGGCGGAGGCAGATGCTCGAGCAGCTGGGCGGCGAACACGCCTCCGAGCGAGCCGTCCTCGAGCGACTCGAGCGTCGCGAGCGCATCGCCCTGCTCGACCTCGAGGCCCTCGCCGCGGGCATAGGCGACCATGTCCGCATCGGCGTCGACGCCGCGCACCTTGACCCCCGCCTCGACGAGGAGAGCGACGAACTCGCCCTTGCCGCAGCCGAGATCGAGCACCGGCCCCGAGTCCCGGAAATCGCCGACGTACGCACGCTGCCGCTCGCGGATCTCGGCGGTGTCGCCGCGCATGCGCGACTCGAAGGCGAAGTAGTCCGGGATCGCGTTGGCTCCAGGCTGGACGGCGACCGTCGCCGGGCCGCTCTCCTGCCGGCGCCTCTCGAGCCGGAGCATTCGCTCCTCGATCTCCGCGAGCAGCCGGCGCCGCTCGTTGAGCGCCGCCTCGAGCTCCGCCGTTTGGGACTCACGCGCGGCCGCCTCGCTCTCGATCCGCCCCTCCAGGCCCGCCTGCAGCTCGTCGTGGCCGGATCGCCGATCCTCGAGCTCATGGGCAAGCGCCGCCCGCAGCCCGTCGTTCTCCGAGCTCAATTGGTCGGTCAGGCGGAGCAGCGCAGCGTTGAACGAGCGCTGCTCGGCCGCAAACGGACCGACGTACCAGCTCATGAGCTTGCGCAGGACTCGCTTGACCGGATAGACGAGCGTTCCGCGGATGCCGGGACGGCGAACGATCGGCCGGTCTACAGCGACCGACCAGCGCGCCTCCGCGTCGCTGCGGGCATCCCTCGGTGTCTCCGCCCTCGCAGCCGCCGGACGGCTGGAGTTTCCGCCCCTGACCTCTTGCTTCAGGCGCTCGAGATGGGCAGAGGCGTCAACCGAAGAAATCCCTGCAGCTGCGGAGGTTTTGTCGACCCCGGCAGGCATCGCAGCATTGTACGTGCACCTGCGAGCTAGGCTTCGCGGCGATGGGCGACCGGGACTCCGTTTGGAGCGAGAGCGGACTGGCCGACCTCCGGCAGGAGTTCGAGTCGGTTTACGGCGGCCGGACGGTGCTCGTCACCGGCGCCGACGGGTTCATGGGCTCGCACCTGACGGAAGCGCTCGTGCTGCTCGGAGCGCGCGTCCATGCATTCGTCCGCGCGACCTCCAGCGGCGCGCTCAACAACATCGGGCACCTGCGCCGCGAGGTCAAGGTGCACTTCGCCGACCTGACCGACCGCACCTCGGTCGACTACCTGATCCGCGAACTGGCCAAGGAGGATGACCGGCCGTTCATCTTCCATCTCGGCGCGCAGGCCCATGTCGGCGAGTCCTGGCATCGCCCGTACGAGACGGTGATGGCCAACATGGTCGGAACGCTGAACCTCCTCCAGTCGATCGTCGACTACGGGCTCGAGCTCGAGAAGTTCGACACCGCCGGCACGTCGGAGGAGTACGGGAACGTGCGCGAGCCCGTCCGGCACCACCACGACTTCGACGATGCCGGAGGCCTGATCCTGCACGAGCGTTCACCGCTCAATCCGAAGTCGATCTACGCCACCAGCAAGGTCGCGGCCGACTTCCTGACCATGAACTACCACGACGCCTTCGGCATCCCCGCGCTGGTTACGCGAATGTTCAACAACTACGGCCCGCGCCAGAACCCCCGCTTCGTGACCGGGACGATCATCACCCAGGCACTCGAGCGCGAGCGCGTCGAGCTCGGCCAGCTCGAGCCGTTGCGCGACTTCTGCTTCTGCTCCGACGGCGTGCGCGGCCACCTGACCGTCACCGCACACGGAGTCCCCGGAGACGTCTATGTCTACGGCCAGGGGTCGAACATCTCGATGCGCGACTGGGCCGAGCTGATCCTGCGGGTAGGCGAGGAAGAGGGCTACTGGGCCGGGCGCGAGCTCGTCAGCGTGCCCGAGCGCTTCCGGCCGGGCGTGAGCGAGGTCATGGCTCTGCGGGTCGGGTACGAGAAGCTTCAGCGTGAGACCGGCTGGGAGCCGAAGGTGTCCTGGGAGGAGGGGGTCTCCAGGACGATCGCCTGGTACGCGGCCAACCGCGAGCGGTGGATGGGCCGCGTCGACTGGTTCCAGACCGAGCGCGAACTCGCGAAATGAACGTCCTGCTCACCGGCGGGGGCGGCTTCCTGGGCTCACACCTGGTCGAGCGGATCCGGGCTGACGGCGTCGAGCCGTTCGTCGCGCGCCGGGCTGACTACGACCTCGTCCGCAGCGAGGACACCGTGCGCCTCTTCGCCGACTCCGACCCCGGCGTCGTCATCCATCTGGCCGCAGAGGTGGGAGGGATCGGCGCCAACCGGGCCCAGGGAGGGCGCTACTGGTACGCGAACACGATGATGGGGGCGAACGTCCTCGAGCAGAGCCGCGTGCACGGGGTCGAGAAGCTGGTCGTGGTCGGGACGATCTGCTCGTACCCGAAGCTGGCGCCGCTGCCGTTCCGCGAGGAGAGCCTCTGGGACGGCTTTCCGGAGGAGACCAACGCGCCCTACGGCGTAGCGAAGAAGTCGCTGCTCGTCGGGGGCCGAGCCTACCGCGAGCAATACGGCCTGAACACGATCCACCTGCTCCAGGTCAACCTGTACGGGCCGGGCGACGACTTCGACCTCGAGCGCTCGCACGTGATTCCCGCGCTCATCCGCAAGATGCTCGAGTCGGAGGGCGAGGTCGTGCTCTGGGGGGACGGAACGCCGACCCGCGAGTTCCTGTACGTCGAGGACGCCGCCGAGGGCATCTGGCTCGCGGCCCAGCGCTACGACGGCGCGGATCCTGTGAACCTCGGCAGCGGAGACGAGATCTCCATCCGCGAGGTGGCCGAGCTCGTCGCCGACGTCACCGGCTTCGAGGGCGAGATCGTGTGGGACACCGCGAAGCCGAACGGCCAGCCCCGGCGCCGGCTCGACGTCTCGCGCGCGGAGGAGCGATTCGGCTTTCGCGCGAAGACGCCCCTTCGCGAAGGCCTCGAGCGGACGGTCGCCTGGTATCGGGATACGGCGCTAGTAGGCGCCCCTTCTGGCTAGCACGGCCGGGACCGTCTTCGCCAGAATCGAGATGTCCAGCCAGAGCGACCAGTTCTCGATGTAGTAGAAGTCGAGCCGCACGAGGTCGTCGAACCCGAGCGAAGATCGTCCCGAGATCTGCCACAACCCCGTCATGCCGGGAAGGACGAGGTCGCGCTTGCGATGCCACTCCTCGAGCTGGCTGTAGTCCCTGATCCGAAGGGGCCGAGGGCCGACGAGGCTCATCTCGCCACGGAGGACGTTCAGAACCTGGGGAATCTCGTCTAGTGACAGCCTCCGGAGGAGGGCGCCCACGGTCGTCACGCGCGGGTCGTCGCGGATCTTGAACAGCGGGCCGTCCGCCTCGTTCGAGGCCTCCAGCCCCGCCTGCTGCTCGTCGGCTCCGGCGATCATCGTCCGGAACTTGAGCATCGTGAACTCGCGGTGGCGCAACCCGACGCGCCGGTCACGGTAGAACACAGGCCCTGAAGAGCTCACCTTGATCGCAGCGGCGATCGCGAGCCAGAGAGGCAGGCCGAGGACGACGGCGGTCACGCTCGTGACGAGGTCGAACGAGCGCTTCACCAGCCAGTCCGCTCCGGCGAGGATCGGAGGCCGCAGCTCGAAGAGCGGGACGCCCTGCCCCGGTATGTACTCGGCCCGCTGGAGCAGCAGCTCCGTCGTCTTCGGGGCCACCCGCACCTTCACCCCGCGGCGATGAGCAGCCTCGGCGAGGTCCATCAGCTCTTCCTCGCTCAGGCCCTGGTCGGCGACGATCAGCTCGCCCACGGCGTTGCTGTCGAGCAGGCGAGGAAGGTCGGCGAAGCTCCCCAGAACGGGAAGGGACCCCGAAACCTCATTCGAGCTCGAGACGACTCCGAGGAAGTCGTAGTCGATCCCTCCCCGGCGCGAACCGAGCGCCGCATGGAGCTCCTCGAGCGTATTCCGCCTGCCGGCGAGCACGACCCGGCGACGCACTCCTGACGCACGGAGCAGGTCGGCGGAGATCGCGTCATAGCTCGCGCGCAGCAGCCCGATCAGGACGATCGAGAGCACGAGCGCGGTCGGGAAGAAGCCGAACGTCCGGAACTCGAGCTTCCCCACCCCCACACCGAAGGCGACCGTGATCACCAGCACGGCCGTGAGCGCCGAGACGACCCGCCCGAAGCCGGCGCGGCGCTCGCGCGGAGCGTAGAGGCCGGCCTCCCAGAAGACGAGGACCGCGACGACCGCGATGAACGGCAGCCAGTCGGTGACCTGGCGCCACAGCACTCCCCAGAGCGGCGGACTGTTCCCCCGGTAGAGGTCGCGCAGGACGAGCGCCGCATAGATGCCGAAGGCCAGCCCGGCCAGGTCGATCAGCACCAGGGTCGAAATGCTCGCCAGCCGGCGAACGAAGGATCTGACGGGGCTCCGCGCGAGCAGATACAGGTGAGCGAAACGGATGTCTCGCGTCTCCAGCCGGCTGGGCACGGCAGCGGAGCCGGAGCCTTCGGTGGGAGCAGGCACGGGTTTGGTCTCCAGGCCGCTCACGGCTCGCGTCAGTGTATTCGCGCCGCGGTTCTAGTGGTGTCGCGCCAAGCGGCTGAAGGTGGCAAAAGCCGGTTTCTTCTTCCCTGCTGCCGAGATCAGGCCCGACTGCCACCCCTTCTTGATCCTGGCGTCGTCACGGAGCAGGAACCAGGTCATGATGTCGATCCGCGGGTTCTTGCGCATGATCGAAACGGCCTGGGACAGGTACTCGGCCTGCTTCGCGTAGGAGACGCCGAAGATCGGATCCGGCGGCTTCGTCTGGTAGCCGTACTCGGTGATCCAGAGATGCTTCGAACCACCGTAGAGCTGCTTCAGCAACGCCAGCAGGTCTCCGATGTTTCCGAGCGTGACCGCCCCCGACCCCTTCGGCTTCGGAGGCGTGGACGGGCTTTCGCTCGGCCCGCTGTAGTAGGGGTGGTGCGCATAGACGTCGAAGCGGGCACCGGCCTTCTTCAGCGCGGCCAGGAAGGCCAAGGGAGTGACCGAGGGACGAAGGCTGCGCGCCCGGTTGTTGCCGCGCGGAGCGGTGGCGCCGCAGGCGACCTTCTCGCCCTTGATCCCCGTCGAGTGGACGCCGGTGACGATGGCATTGCAGATCTTGGCGTAGCTGGCCGCGCTCGCGATCACGTTCCGGCTCCCCACCTTCTTGAACTGCGGGACGATGAAGACCGGGTTGTTCGGCTCGTTCCATGCGAGCCAGAGCCTGATGGCCGGGAGCGGTTGGTCCGAGCCGCCGGGCACGTAGTCCCCGCTGTAGCGCTTCGCAGCCGCGGCAGCGAACTCGCGCAAGTCGTTCGCGTTCTTCGGCGGGACGTTTCGCGCCTTCCCGCCGTTCGCCCAGGGCGGAGTCCCGATGATGGTCGCGATCACCTTGATGTTCGCGTCGCCGGCGCGCTTCATCATCTCGTCGAACGGCCCCCAGTTGTACGCGGGGTCGGCCGGATCGGCGCCGTTGTCGGGGCGCCGCGTGGCGACGGACAGCAGCGCACCACCCCAGCGAAGATTCGCGCGCAGGATGGGAGCGTGGAGCTCCTTGAGCAGCGGGAACGCCCGGCTCGGGTGCCCGAAGACCTCGCTGTCGTCGTAGATGCCGAGCTGAAGCCCGCGCGACGACGACGCCGTCGTTCCGAACGGCCCACTGGCCGCCCCCACGCCGACTGCGACGAAGAGGAGACCGAGGACGAGCGTGAGTGCTCTAGACAGCGACCGGTTCACGGCCGAGTGACACCAACATCCTGCGTAGACCCCCTTCTAGATCGATCTCCGGCTCCCACCCGAGGACCTCGCGCGCCCGCGTGATGTCGGGCTGCCGGACCTGCGGGTCGTCGACGGGTAGCGCCTCGTACACGATCGAGCTCTTCGATCCGGCCACGCGCAGAACCGTCTCCGCGAGCTCGAGGATCGTGAACTCTCCCGGATTGCCGAGATTCATCGGATCGTGCTCGCCGCTCTCGACAAGTAGGAACAGACCTCGGATCAGATCGTCGACGTAGCAGAAGCTCCGCGTCTGCGACCCGTCGCCGAAGATGGTCAGCGGCTTGTTCTCCAGGGCTTGCCTGAGGAACGTCGGGATCGCACGCCCGTCGTACGGCCTCATGCGCGGGCCGTACGTGTTGAAGATGCGCGCGATCGACGTGTCCACGCCCTGCTGCCGGTGGTACGCCATCGTCATCGCCTCCGCATAGCGCTTCGCCTCGTCGTAGACGCCGCGGGGGCCGATCGGGTTGACGTTCCCCCAGTAGGTCTCGGGCTGCGGGTGCACCTGCGGGTCGCCGTAGACCTCGCTGGTCGACGAGATCAGGAACCGCGCGCGCTTCCACTTCGCGAGGCCGAGTGCGTTGTGCGTTCCGTACGAGCCGACCTTGAGCGAGTGCAGCGGCTGCCTGAGGTAGTCGATCGGGCTCGCGAGCGCGGCGAGGTGGTAGACGAAGTCGACCGCCTCGTCGATTTCGAGATGCTCGGTGACGTCGTGGTTCATGAACGCGAACTGGTCGCCCCGCATGTGCTCGACGTTCTGGAGCGAGCCCGTCTCGAGGTTGTCCACGCAGATGACGCGCTCGCCCTGGGCGTGGAGGTACTCGCAGAGGTTGGAGCCGAGGAATCCGGCGCCGCCGGTCACCACCACGCGGGCCATCAGCGACCCACCCCGGTGTACGCGAAGCCGCGGCGGCGCAGCGCCGCGGGGTCGAGCAGGTTGCGGGCGTCGACGATCGCGGGGACGGCCATCGTGGAACGCACCCGGTCGAAGTCGAGCCAGCGGAACTCGTCCCACTCGGTGAGCACGGCGAGCACATGGGCACCGTCGCACGCCTCGATGGGATCGGCGACGACCTCGATCGTCGAGACCGCGCGTCCGGCTTCGATCGCGGGGTCGTAGCCGCGCACCTTGGCACCGAGCTCGATGAGCCGGTCGGCGATGACGAGTGCGGGCGAATCGCGCAGGTCGTCGGTGTCGGCCTTTAATGTGATGCCCCACACCGCGATGCGCAGACCGTCGACGTCGCCGCCGGCCGCGTGCACGATCTTGTCGACCATGCGCTCGTGTTGCGTGCGGTTGACGTCTTGCACGCCGTTGAGCAGCCCGAAGTCGTACCCGACCTGCCTGGCCGTGTAGAGCAGCGCGGCGGTGTCCTTCGGGAAGCACGAACCGCCGTAGCCGGGCCCGGGGTGCAGGAACTCGAACCCGATGCGCTTGTCGTAACCCATGCCGAGCGCTACCTCGCGCACATCGGCGTCGACCGCCTCGCACAGGTTCGCGATCGCATTGATGAACGAGATC
>JACDER010000218.1 GCA_013816275.1 Actinomycetota bacterium
GCGCGGCCGATACCCCAGGCCGCGCCGGTGACGACGGCGACCTTCTCTTCCAGACGCACTCAGGCGGTGCGGCGCTCTGCGACCGCGTGGAGGCGCGCGCGGATCTCCTCGGCGTCGCCGCCGAGATCCTCGAGCCGGGGGAGCTCGGAAAGGGAACCGAGCCCGAAGACCCGTTCGAACAGCGGCGTCGTGCGGTAGCGGACAGCGCCTCCGGCCGCGTTCTCGCGGCCCGCCTCCGAGAGCAGTCCGCGTTCGACCAGCCCGGCAACGGCCGAGTCGGCTGCGACACCCCGGATCCGTGCCACATCGGGACGGGTGCAGGGGCCCAGGTACGCGACGATCGCGAGCGTCTCGAGCGCGGCCTGCGTCAGCCCTCGCTCGGCCGGCTTGCCGAACAGGCGCGAGCAGGCCTCGGCAGCGTCGCGGGCCGCACGGAACGCGTATCCGCCCGCCACGTGCTCGAGCACGATCCCGCTCCGACCTTCCCGGTAGCGCTCGCCGAGCAACGCGAGAGCCGTCTCGATGCGCTCGGCGTCGTCCGCCGTCGCCGCCGCGAGCTCGTCGATCGAGAGCGGCTGCGAGGCGACGACCAGCAACGCCTCGATCGTGCGGGCCAGGCGGTCGACCGGGTTGGTCGAGATCAGGCGGAGCGGAGTGTCGATGCGGGCCCCCTTTCGCGTACGGCCGGCGTCTCCTGCCCGGCCTTGCTGACCCTGATCGGCGCGAACGGAGCCGCCTGCGCCAGCGCCACCTCGTTCTGCTTCCGCAGCTCCAGCAGAGCGAGGAACGCGACCGCCTGCTCGGCGATCGTCAGACCCTCGACCTCCTGGTCGAAGTCGAACCGCCGCCTCTTGCCTAGCAGCGCGCGGAACCGCTCGAGGAAGACCGAGACCGGCGGGAACCGCAGTGCCATGTGTACGAGCGAGACCTCCGGGGGCGCGACCGCGAGCGCGCGCAGCGCCGAGGCGAGGAGCTCCGGCTCCTGCGAAGCGAGCACCGGCTCGAGCCTCGGCGCGAGCGGCGCCGGACCGAGCCGGAAGTAACGGTCACCCTCTTGGGCCAGCCGCTCGGCCAGCCACTGCGAGGCCTCCTTGAAACGCCGGTACTCGGCCAGCCGGCGTGCAAGCTCCTCGGCGGCCTCCTCCGGGTCGAGCTCTTCGAGGTCGATGTCCTCGCCGGCGAGCAGGGCGCGCGCTTTCAGCTCGAGCAGGCTGGAGACGAGAACGAGGAACTCCCCGCACGCCTCGAGGTCGAGCTCCTCCTTCTCGGCCAGCTCCTCGACGAACGCGAGCACGACGCCGGCAACGTCGACGTCGGCCAGCGGCATCTCCTCCTTGAGGACGAGCGTCAGGAGCAGGTCGAAGGGGCCCTCGAACGCCTCGAGGTCGAGCTCGAGCTCGTGCACGATCATGGCGAGAACCTAGCGGCGGCTTCGGACGCGCCGCCCGGGGATCGCCATCTTCGGGCCCGCGGGCTCGGTCGGCCGCGCCTTCGGGGCGTCGCCGGGCGCCTTGCGGATGAACTGCCACCAGATGAAGAAGGCAGTCGCGGCCGCGAAGAGGATGACCGAGACCCAGAAGTTGATCCGCTGGCCGAGGAAGTGATGCGCGGGGTCGATGCGGAGCGTCTCCTCGTACGCGCGAAAGGCCGTGTACAACGAGACGTAGAGCGCGAACAGCGCGGGCGGCTTGATCCGGAAGCGCCAGCCAACCAGGATCAGGACCCCGGCCATGAGCACGTCCCAGATGAACTCGTATAGGAACGTGGGCTGGAAGGTCGAGTCGAGCTCGTAGCCGGCCGGGCGGTGGGAGGGATCGATCTCGACGGCCCAGGGAAGGTCGCTCGGCTTGCCGAAGAGCTCCTGGTTCCAGTAGTTACCCCAGCGCCCGATCCCCTGGGCGATCAGGAGGCCGGGAGCGATCGCGTCCATGAAGAGGAACACGCTCTGCTTGGCGCGGCGGACGACGAAGGCGCCCGCCAGCGTCCCGCACAGGATCCCGCCCAGACGCCGAGGCCGCCCTTCCATACCGCGAACGGGCCCCACCAGGTGTGCGGGACCTCGCTCCAGCTCGTGAGGACGTGGTAGGCGCGGGCGCCGACGATCCCGGCCGCCACTCCCCACACCGCGACCCGCAGCACGAGATCCCAGTCGCCGCCGAGCCGCCTCCAGCGGATTCCGGTCAGCCACACGCAGGCGACGATGGCGAGGAGGAGCATCACCCCGTACATGTGGATGACGACCGGCCCGACGTCGACGACGCTGGTATCCGGGGAGGGGATCGAAGCGATCAGGGGCGCCACGGCGCCTCCATGCTAGAGCAGGATCTGGAATGCCAGCTCTGGAGAGCAGCCGCGCTTCAGCAGCGCGATCGCCTGGTGGAGGTCGACGTCCTTCCGGCACGCCAGGACCGCGGCCGCTCGCCGGTCGTAGCCGGCGCGCTCGAGCGTCTCCATCCGCCAGCTCTCGATGCGCTGTTCCTCGGTCTCGACGTAGACGGTGTCCACAGTTGCCATCTCGTCCTCTACAACGCGCGACGCGTCCTCGGATTCCGCCCTGGCGAACGCTTAACGAACAATTAATGTTCGCGCCCGCGGCGGCTTAGAGGTTGCGCCTGAAGTTCATCAGGATCGGGCCGAGGATGACGATGAAGAGGGCGGGGAAGATGAAGAGCGCGGTCGGGACGAGCATCTTGATCGGGGCCTTCATGGCCTTCTCCTCCGCGGCGAATTGACGACGGAGGCGGGCGTCGGCGGCCTGGACGCGGAGGATCCCCGCGATCGACGTCCCGAGCTGGTCCGCCTGTACGACCGCGCGGATGAACGAGCCGAGCTCCGGCACATCCACGCGCCCGGCCATGCGCTTCAGCGCTTCGCTACGGCTCTCGCCGATCCGCATCTCGTTCAGTGTCAGCGCAAACTCCTCGATCAGCGGGCCGTCCATGTACTCGACCAGCTTGGCGACCGCTCCGTCGAACCCGAGCCCGGCCTCGACGCTGACGGCAAGTAGGTCGAGAGCGTCTGGGAGGGCCGCCAGCACGCGCTCGCGCCGGTCCCTGATCCTTCCGTTGACGAAGACGTCGAGTGCGAGGAAGCCGAGGAAGCCGAAGCAGAGCCCGAGGAGGACCCCGGTCGCCACGGCCGCCTTCGAGCCGAGCACGAACCCGGCCAGGAGCCCGAGTCCGCCGATGACCGCTTTGGCGGCCAGAACGGTCTCCGGCGAGACCCTGTTGGCGAGCCCCGCCGAGAGCAGCCGGCGCGCAAGGTTCTCCCGGGTCTTCGCCGGCATCACGCGGAGCACGAGCCCGCCGAGGACTGCGGCGACCGGCCCGTGC
>JACDER010000219.1 GCA_013816275.1 Actinomycetota bacterium
CTCTCGAGGGGTCCCGAGAACCTTGCGCGGTGCGAGTGTCACGTTCCGCAGGACGGTCATGTGGGGGAAGAGGTTGAACGCCTGGAAGACGATCCCGATTCGGCGGCGGACGACGTTCGCGTCGACGCCATTCGCGGTCACTTCCTTGCCCGAAACGACGATCCGGCCGGAGTCGATCGGCTCGAGCAGGTCAACGCAGCGCAGGAACGTGGATTTCCCCGAGCCGGAGGCTCCGATCAGGCAGACGACCTCGTGCTCGGCGACCTCGAGATCGATGCCGCGCAGGACCTCGACGTGGCCGAACGACTTGTGGAGGTTCTCGACCCGAAGGACGCTCACGCGAGCACGCCCGCCGACTGCCGGCGCCCGCGCTCGCGGTTGACGAGCCAGTCGGTCAGCCGGGTCAGAGGGATCGTGATCGCGACGAACAGGACCGCCGCCGCGCAGTAGGGCGTGAAGTTGAACGTCGCGTTCGAGTCGATGTTGGCCTGCTGGAGGGCGTCGATGACGCCGAGGACGCTGACGAGCGCGGTGTCCTTTTGGAGCCCGATGAAGTCGTTCAGCAGCGGAGGAATGACCCGGCGCACCGCCTGCGGCACGATCACGTAGCGCAGGCCCTGAAGGCGCGTGAGGCCAAGTGACCGGGCCGCGGCTTCCTGGCTGGGATGGACGGATTCGATGCCGGCCCGGTAGACCTCGGACACGTAGGCGGTGTAGATCAGGACGAGCGCCGTCGTCGCCCAGAAGAACTCGCTCGAGGGCAGCCACGACAGCTCGAGCGACGGCGCTCCGAATCCCAGCAGCAGGACGAGGAGGATGGTCGGGATCCCGCGGAAGACATCGACGTAGACGATCGAAAGCGCGCGGACCGGGAAGAACACGGGACCCGGGAGCCCGCGGAGAACGGCGAGCACGAGCGCGAGAGGGAGGATCACCGCCTCGGCGATCGCGAACATCTTGACGTTCATGAGAAACGCGTCCGCGATCCCGGGGAAGTCGGAGGTGAACCGGTCCCCGTTGAAGAACTGGCGGTGCAGCTCCGGCCAGCCGGGGCTCTTCGCGATCGCGAAGCCGATCGCGGCGAAGACGAGGGCCGTGCTGACCAACGCGATCGCAACGCCGCGCCGGCCGTCCCGGGGTCTCAGGAGACCGCCGAGGATCTTGGAGCCGCGCTCCTCCTTCAGATCGCTATTTGAGGACAGGAACTGCGACGACCTTTGACAGCCAGGTCTTCTCGATCTTGGCCAGCGTCCCCTTCGACCTCATTACCTTGAGCGCCTTGTTCACGCAGCCGACCAGTGAGTTCCCCCTCTGGAACGTCATCGCGAAATGCTCGCCAGTCGTGCTCTTGAACTGGCCGAGGATCTTCGAGTTCGGCACCTGGACGGCGGTGACGTAGAACGCGGTCGGGAGGTCGACCACGAGCCCGTCGATCCGCTTGGTCTTGAGCGCGGCCACGGCCAGGGAATTCGAGTTGTAGACCTTCGGCGTCGCATCGGGCTTGATGCGAGACGTGATGAACTGGTAGCTGGTCGTTCCGAGTTGCGCCCCGAGCGTGTAGGGCTTCAGGCCCGCGATGCTGCGCACCTTTGCGATCGGCGTTCCCTTGTTGACGACCAGCGCCTGGTTGACGTTGTAGTACGAGGCGCTGAACGAGACCGCCTTCGCGCGCTCCTTCGTGTAGGAGATCTGGTTGATGTCGAAGTCGAAGTGCTTCGGCCCCGGTGCGTAGGACTTCGCAAACGGGACGTAGGTCCATGCGACCTGGCTCTTCGAGAAGCCGAGCACCTTGGCGAGCGCGTAGGACACGGCCGACTCGTAGCCCTTGCCGCTGTAGGGGTCGGAGATCTTCCAGCTGTGGCCGGCGCTCCCGCCGAACCAGGGCGGATAGGCCGGATTGTCCGTGCCGATCGTTAGCTTCCCGTCCGCGACGAGATTGAGGTTGGACTTGGCGCACGAGCCGGTGAGGGTCGGCGCAGACGATCGGCCCTGGGCGAAGCCCGCTGCGACGGCGAGCGCGACGAGCGTCAGCGTGAGGGGCACGAGCCTACGCATGAAGCGGCGAGACTAACAGCCGGGCAGGCGATACTCAACGGGTGCGAGTCGGCCGGCGCGAAGTCTCGTTCTCGAACCCGGGCAAGGTCTTCTTCCGCGAGAAGGCTCTGACCAAGGGCGATCTCGTCGCCTACTACGTCGACGTGGCCGATTGCGTCCTCAACCACGTCTCGCGCCGGCCGATGCAGATGTTGCGTTACCCGGACGGCGTGGAGGGCTTTCGCTTCTACCAGAAGCGCGTCCCGGTGCCGCACCCGGACTGGCTCGAGACCGTGCACATCCGCTTCCCCAGCGGACGGACGGCCGACTTCCCGGTCGCGAACTCCGCCGCCGCGATCGCGTGGATCATCAACCTCGGCTGCATCGACCTGCATACCTGGCACTCCCGCATCGATGACGTCGATCGTCCCGACTACCTTCTGATCGACCTCGATCCGAGCGAGGGCAATCCCTGGTCTCACGTCCGCGACATCGCCGCCGTGGTGAAGGAGGTGATGGACGAGCTCGGCCTCGTCAGCTTCCCGAAGACGTCGGGTGCCACCGGTCTGCACATCCTCGCCCCCATCCGTTCGGAGCTGCATTTCCGCCATGTCCGCGACTTCGCGAAGGAGCTGGCGAGGGAAGTCGAGCGCCGGATCGACGACCAGGCGGTCGCGACCACGACCTGGAAGGTCGCCGACCGGGTCGGCGTCTTCGTCGACTACGGCCAGAACGCCCGCGACCGGACGATCGCGTGCGCGTACTCGATCCGTCCGACCCCCGACGCCCGCGCGTCCGCGCCACTGCTGTGGGAGGAGGTGGCCACCTGCGAGCCGGTCGACTTCACGCTGGAGACGATGCGCGACCGGATCGACCGGGCCGGCGACCTGATGGCGGGCATGTGGCGGAAGAAGGTCTCGCTCGTCAGCCGGTTCGAGAAGCTCGGGCTCGAGGCTCCACCTCCGGTCGAGGAAGGTTGAGCCAACTCGACGTGTCCCGTCGGGACAACTTGACGCGTCCTGTCGGGACAATCAAGCCTGCCGAATCCTCGTAACCCTCCGAAAAGTGCCAGGCACCCTTTAGGAGAGTTGAGACTTCTCGATGACGGCCACGTAGAGCGGCGTGTCGTCCTCGACCACGCGGGCCAGGCGCCACCCGGTGCCTTCGAGGAGCTCCTCCAACTCGGGGCGCGAGACGAACAGGTAGTCGAACCAGGGAGACGCGACCGCGCGGAAGCGAATCCGGATCCTGATCTGGCCGCCCATTCGCCCACGACTCCGGTTTCTCTCGTG
>JACDER010000220.1 GCA_013816275.1 Actinomycetota bacterium
AACGCAGACACGATCTCACTGAGGCTCGACTGGTGCGCCAAGTTGCCTGCGACTGACCGCGTGACTGCTAGGCCGGGTAGCTTCCCGCGCTACTACGTGGTTCGCCCACGCTGAGAGCGGCTATTGCGGAGCGTGCGCGTGAGCTAGTGGTTACCCCAGCCGTCGCTCGCGCGCGTTGTCCCAGGCCTTCGCGCCGTCCGCAATGCGGTCGCGCGCCTGCGTCGCCCACTCGATGTACTCGCGCTCGTACCGGATGCCCCACTCGAGCGCGAGCGACGCGCAGAACGCAATGCCGCCCTGCGCCGTCCCGTGCTCGCGGCGCTGGCGTTCGTCATCGGCGAGCGTCTGCTCGAAGCCGACGAGCCGCTGCCGGTGGCTCTCGATCTCGTCGTCAAAGAAAGCGACCGCCTCGCGCGATTCGAGGAGCCAAAGCATGAAGAGGCGCAGGATCGTCTCGTTGCGAACCGTCCGGTCGGGAGCGGTGTCGCGCAGCCACCGCTGTACCTCGGCGACCCCGTTCGCGGTGACGGCGTAGGTCTTGCGACGGCGCGGCCCGGTCTCGCTGACGCGCAGGAGACCCTGTTGCTCGAGCTCGGCGAGCGCGGGGTAGATCTGCGGGTGACGCGCTGGCCACGCGCGCGCGAGTGTGCGCTCGAACAGGCGGGCGAGCCCGTAGCCGCTCATCGGCTCGGCGGCGATCAGCCCCAGGAGTGCCCGGCTCAGGACGGAGGTACGCACGCCTGCTCTCGAGTCTAACGTGTATGCATGAACATGTCTAGCTTGACATATCGGCGGCATTGACATACGGTCGGCTCCCGAGACCACGAGGAGGAGTCGATGCGAGTCGAGGAAGCGCACGCGGAGGAGACGCCGTACGGCCGCTACATCACGTCGGAGGGGTGGTTCGTCCACAACCTGGAGGGCGCGCTGGCCGTGCGCTTTCAGCAGGGAGGCGCGCTCTATCCGCTCGAGCCACGGGAGGCGCCGTTCCGCGACATCGGCGTCAACGTGCGCGTCCTGTGGCCCGGCGATGCGAACGGGCTCTATCACCACGAGGACGCGCAGGAAGGGTTCCTCGTGCTCTTCGGCGAGTGCCTGCTCGTCGTCGAGGAGCAGGAGCGGCCGCTCCGCCAGTGGGACTACTTCCACTGCGCGCCCGGCACCAGGCACATCGTCGTCGGTGCGGGCGACTCGCCGTGCGTCGTGCTCATGATCGGCGCGCGCAGGGAACAAGAGACGCTCGGCTACCCGGTAAGCGCCGTTGCGGCGAAGTACGGCGCGTCAGTCTCGAAGGAGACGAGCGACCCGGACGAGGCGTACGCCGGGCGCCCGGACGACTTCGAGCCTGTGCGCCTCCCCTGGCCGCCGGCCTGACCAGCCGCACGCTGTCGGCTCCGGCGATGGTCGATACCGCCGAGCGATTACTCGATCGGGATCTCGAAGCGGGCAGCTCGAGGCCGAGGCGGCGGTAGAAGTCCACCGACCGCTCGGCCGGTGGCCCATTTCGTCGTCCGGCTGGCCCGCGGCGGCCCCTGGGACTGGTCGCGCGACATGCGCGAGCAGGCCGACTGGGACGAGCACGCGCGCTTCATGGACGAACTGGTCGACGCGGGCTTCATCGTGCTCGGCGGCCCGCTCGAAGGCGACCGCGAGGTGATCGAGATCGTCGAGGCGGACTCGGAGGAGGCCGTGCGCGCGCGGCTCGCGGAGGACGTCTGGGCCCGGACCGGCCTCCTCACCCCGGTGAGCATCGAGCGCTGGACGATCCTGCTCCGCCGCTAGAGGGTTGATGGGAAATCCGGCCCGGCCTAATTTCACATCAGGCGTCTAGCTCACATTTAGGACTCTCAGGGCGAGAAATAGGCCGGACGGCCTATTTACGGCTCTTCAGGCATTCATGTGGGTAGGGCGACTGGGACCTTGCCGCAGACGAGCCGGATCATCGCGAGCAGCGACTCGAGCCGGCGGAAGCCGCGTGAGCGGTGCGAGATCAGCCGGACGGTCGAGTTCATCGCCTCCAGCCGAGCGTTGGAGAGCCCGAGGCGGATCGCGTTGACGATCGCGTCGCGGTGCTCGGTCAGGGTGCGTGCGACCTTGATGAAGGGGACGAGCAGGCTCGTGCTGGCGGCGTGCAGCCACTGGTCGAGCAGTAACGCAGCCTGGTCGGGATCTTCGACGGTGTAGAGGGCGCGCAGCTGGTCCACGAGCAGCCAGCCGCGGTAGACGCGCGCGTTCGTCTCGGCCAGCTCCTCGATCAGGGTGCGCTGCCCGGGGGAGAGCGACTCGGCCCGCTGGCGCAGGACGAAGCGGGTTCCCTTGAGCCAGACCGCCCGCCGTGGGTCTTCCTTGCGCAGCCGCTGCCAGTCCTGGCGGCGGAGCGCGTCCAGGGCGTCGCCGGCGAGCTTGACCACGTGGAAGGGGTCGGCGCAGATACTCGCCTGCGGCGCCCGCGCCCGGATCACCTCGCCCCAGGCGCCGTGCAGGTCGCAGGAGACGGCCTCGAGCCGGGCGCAGCCCTCCTCGCCGAGCTCGTCGAAGAAGCTGTTGAGGACGGCGCGGCTTTTGCCCGGAGCGGCCCACACGATCCGGCCGCTGTCGTGGCAGACGACGCAGAGCAGGTAGCGGCGCCCCTTGCGGTAGGAGACCTCGTCGATCCCGATCCGGCGCAAGCCGGACAGCCACTGCTCGCCGCCGCCGGAGGCCTCAGCGACCACCCGCTCGATCATCCGCCCCACGGTCGCCCAGTCGACCCGCATCAGCCGACTGACGACCGTCTTGGGCGCGTCCCTGACCAGCCACACGCACGTGTCCTCGAACGCTCGCGTGAAGCGGCTGCCCGTGCGCGCAAAGGGCAGCTCCTCGCTGACGACGCCGCAGCGCTTGCACTCGAGCCGACGCACCTCGAGCCGCAGCAGGCAGGGCGTGCGCAGGATGTCGAGATGCCGCAGCGTCCGCAGCGAGCGGTCGTAGCAGGCGCGCGTTCCGAAGCCGCAGCGAGGACAGCGAAGCAGCCGTCGCTGCGGCCGGGCGAGATCGACCACGACCCGCTCCTGCCCCGGCTCCCCCTCCAGCTCGACCGCGACCACCCGCACCCCATCCAGGCGCAGCAGCCGCTTGAATAGCGTCGTCACGCGCATCGACCGCCTCCTCTCGATTGTCTTCGCGAACAACCGAGACTACGAGCGCGGCACGGTGCGCGTGACCTCCTGCGTCAGTCCGATCTTCGTCTCAGGTTCGTGGCCGCCACCCACGGCAATGCCCGAAGAGCCTTTTTTGTGCGGGGCTGTCAAGAAAAGCTCGTCCGTATTTCGCCAAGCCCTCCCT
>JACDER010000030.1 GCA_013816275.1 Actinomycetota bacterium
TCTCTGCTCGAGGCATCGGCCTCTCGCGGATGGGATCTTTCGCTCGTCTTCGAGCGCGCGCTGAGCGAACGGGTCGCCCTGTTCGGGATCTCGCTCGTCCTCGACCACCCTCGATTCGGAGGCGCGCTGCGCGGGTTCCCGCATGACCGTGGGGTGGCCGAGCGGCTCGTCCGCTCGCCGCTCGCGACCGCCTTTCGAGCTCTGCCGTCGTTCGCGCGCCGGCAGATCCTGCGCTCGGTTCCGGTCGAGCTCAAGGTCGCGGCCGCCTACGCCGGGCGGCCGTCGGTCGCACACGCCGAAGCGGTTCTCCGCGCCGTGGAGGCGCGGTCGGTGCCGCTCGAGGGGAAGCTCGACGCGATCTGCATCGGGATCGGGCCCTCGAGCTCCCACCTTCCTCGCGAGCAGGCGAATCCGCTCCTAGCGGCTCACCTGGGCCTCGGCATCGTCCTGCGGCTCTGGCGAAACGACTTTCCCGTCGTCGAGGGCGGCACCGCGATCCTCGTGCACCCGTTCAGTCGCCGCTTCGGGCACGGCACTCAACGGCCCTACCGCACGTTCTTCGCGGCCGCGCGCGACGGGCTGGACCGCGACCGCCTCGAGCACGCCGCGGATGCCGTCGCCCGCGACCGGGAGGCGCTGGCCCATTACCGCGAAGGCCGGAGCGCGCACCCCCTCCTCCCGTTCGCGGACTGGGACGCGTGCGTTCCCGCGGTCGAGCGGCTCGGCGCGGTACTGGTCGCCGGTTGCCGCGACGCTGCAGCCGCCCGGCGGCTCGGCTTCGTCCCCACGCATGGTGTTGGAGCGGCCCTGGACATGGCCCGCGGACGAGCCGGCCGCCCGCCGAGGATCGGCTTCATCCTGGCGCCGCCCTACTTCCCGCTAGAGGTGCGCGCCTAGCGATCGTCGTCGACGATCGTCACCCTGCAGACCCGCCTTGCGAGCACGACGTTGCCGGGCTTCGACAGAAGCGCGACGACGGCCGCCCTTCGCACGGCCGCGCCCGCCTAATCCTCTCCTAGGTAGGTCTTGCGGACCTGCTCGTTCTGGCGCAGCGCCTTTGCTTCGTCGGCGAGCGCGACCGTCCCAGTCTCGAGCACGTAACCGCGGCTGGCCACGTCGAGCGCCATCAAGGCGTTCTGTTCCACGAGCAGGATCGTCGTTCCCTGCTTGTTCACCTCCACGATCGTCTCGAAGATCCGCTCGACGAAGATCGGGGCGAGACCCATCGATGGCTCGTCGAGCATGAGCAGCTTCGGCCTCGCCATGAGCGCGCGGCCGATCGCGCACATCTGCTGCTCGCCGCCCGAGAGCGTTCCGGCCTTCTGTGTCCGGCGCTCCTGGAGGCGCGGGAAGAGCTCGAACACGCGGTCCATGTCCTCGCGGATCCCCTTCCGGTCGGCCCGCTGGAACGCGCCCATCTCCAGGTTCTCGTGCACGCTCATGCGGGGGAAGAGCCGCCGGCCCTCGGGTGATTGGGCAATCCCCATCTTCACGACCGAATGGGGGCTCGCGTTGGTGATGTCGCGCCCCTCGAAGCGAATCGAGCCGCGGCGCGGGTGGTTGAGGCCGTTTATCGACCGAAGCGTCGTCGACTTGCCGGCGCCGTTCGCCCCGATCAGCGTGACGATCTCGCCCTCGCGCACGTCGATCGAGATTCCCTTCAGGGCCTCGATCGAGCCGTAGAACGTGTGCACGTCCTTCAGCTCGAGCATCAAGCCGTTGCCCTCCGTCATGCCGCGGTCGCTCCCGACCCGAGATAGGCCTCGATGACCCTTTCGTTCTTCTGGATCTCGGCGGGCGTCCCCTCGGCGATCTTCTCACCGTAGTCGAACACCGTCACCCGGTCCGAAATCCCCATGACGACCCGCATGTCGTGCTCGATCAGGAGGATCGTCAGTTCGCGGTCGGCGCGGAGCTTGGCGACGAAGGCGGTGAACTCGAGCGTCTCCTGCGGGTTCATCCCGGCCGTCGGCTCGTCGAGAAGGAGCAGCTTCGGCTCGATCGCGAGCGCCCGCGCGACCTCGAGCCGGCGCTGGTCGCCGTAGGAGAGATTGCGCGCGTACTCCTCCTCGTCGACGTCGCCTAGCCCGGAGAAGCGAAGGAGCTCCCTCGCGTGGACCCTTGCCTCGCGCTCCTCCCTCCGGATTTTCGGCGTTTTCAGGATGCTCTGGACGATGCCGCCCTTGAGCTGGGTGTGCATGCCGACAAGCACGTTCTCGAGCGCTGTCATCGTCTGGAAGAGGCGGATGTTCTGGAACGTCCGTCCGACTCCGCGCTGCGTGATCGCATGCGGCGGTTTGCCGCCGACCTGTTCGCCGTGGAGGATGATCTTGCCCGAGGTCGGCTTGTAGACGCCGGTGAGCATGTTGAAGAACGTCGTCTTGCCGGCGCCGTTCGGCCCGATCAGGCTGACGATCGTGCCCGTGGGGATGGTGAAGTCGACGTCGTCGACCGCGACGAGCCCGCCGAACTCCTTGCGCAGCAGCTCGGCTCGCAGGAGATCAGCCATGGGTGGCGTTGTAGAGCGGCTCGTCGTGGACGCCGACTTCGAACTCGGCTTTCCGCCGAGCGCTGGGTATCAAGCCTTGCGGTCTGAAGAGCATCACCACCACGAGGATCAACCCGAAGATCCCGAACTCATACTTCGGGACGTCAATGTTCAGGCCGAGATTCGAGTTCAGCCACGCGCCGGTATTCGCGAGGCCCTCGGAGTCCAGGTACTCGAGGAAGAGGGCGCCGACCATCACGCCCCAGATATTGCCCATTCCCCCGAGGATGACCATGCACAGGATCAGGACCGAGATGTTGAAGAAGAAATCTCCGGGAAAGGTCGCGCTCTTGAAGCTCGCGTAGTACCCGCCCGCGATGCCCCCGAAGAAGGCCCCTGCCGCGTAGGCCCAGGTCTTCGTCCGCATCAGCGGCACGCCCATTGCCGCCGCTGCGGTCTCGTCCTCGCGGATGGCGATCCAGGCGCGGCCGAGGCGCGAGTCGCGCAGACGCAGGCTGCAGAACACCGTGAACAGGACCAGCAGGATCGCCGTCCAGAAGAAGAGCCTGTCGGGCGTGAAGAAGGACCCGTGGCCCGCGAGGAAGGTGAAGCTGCCGAAGCCGGGGGAGTCGATCGGAGTGATCCCGTTCGGCCCGTTGGTCAGGTTGAACCCGGTGCCGAAGAAGTCGTCGCCGTTGCGGGCGACCTGGGGCATGATCTCGCCGAACCCGAGGGTCACGATTGCCAGGTAATCGCCGCGGAGACGGAGCGTCGGTAAGCCGATGATCACGCCGACGATCGCGGTCAGGATCCCCGCCAGGGCCAGGAGGAGCCAGATGGAGATGTGGATCCCGGGAAGGGAGGACGGCACGCCCGCGGGCCAGAAGTGGATGTTCTGATGCGCAAACTGGATCGAGGCGAACCAGGCCACGGTGTACGAACCGATCGCGTAGAAGGCGACGTAGCCGAGATCGAGCAGTCCCGCATAGCCGACGACGATGTTGAGGCCGATCGCCATCATCGCGAAGACGAGCATCTTCACGCCCGTCGCCACGTCGGGGAACGCACCGAAGATCGGGATCGTGAACATGTTCAGGGCGTAGAACGGATAGGTGGCCGCGAGCGAAAGCGCCAGCAGCGGGCGCACGAATCGGCCGACCCGCGGGATCACCTCCCACGGCGGTACGTAAAGCACGACGAAGACGAGCCAGGCAAGGATCGCTGCGACGGAGAACCCGTACAACGGGGCGAGGATGAGCATGCCGAGAAAGCCGACGATCACCGCGCTCAGGCCGCGATTGAAGGTGCGCCGGGCGACCGGACCGGCGTCGTCGCCGAGCACCCGCCGTTCGAGCACCTCTACGCGCTCCCGGACCGGGTCGAGGAACCCCGTGCGGCGCCGGATCGCCATTAGTAGCTAACCACCCTCCGGAGTTCGCTCGCCTAACAAGCCCTCAGGCCTGAACACGAGGATGAGGATCAGGATCGCGAAAACGATCGATTGCGTCCAGTCGCTGCCGGGCGCGTGCCACGTCAGGCCCTCGTTGAACGCCTGGATCAGGCCGATGCAGATTGCGCCGAGGACGGCTCCGGGCAGGTTGCCGACTCCCCCCAGGACCGCGGCCGTGAACGCGATCAGACCAAGCTGGAAACCCTGGTCGTAGCGCACGTTCGTGACGTAGAGCGCGTAGAGCAATCCGGCCGCTCCTGCAAGCGCGCCGGCGATGAGGAAGGTGAACGAGATCGTTCGGTTGACGTTGATCCCCATCATGGCCGAGGCGTCCATGTCCTGGGCCGTGGCGCGCATCGCCTTGCCCTGCCGCGTCCGCTCGACCAGCCAGACGAGCAGGATCAGCACCGGCACGGTGATGAGGACGACGATCAGCTTGTTCCAGGTGTAGGTCACGCCGCCGATGTCGAATACCTGCGACTTCGGCAGCACGTCTACGACCTCGATGTAGTTCGGCCCCTTCCACGCGAGGCCGACGTTCTGCAGGATGAACGAGACCCCGATCGCCGTGATCAGCGGCGCGAGCCGGGGCGCATTGCGCAAGGGGCGGTAGGCGACGAACTCGATCGTCGCGTTCAAGGTCCCGCAAAACGCCATGGCGATGATCAGCGTTCCGAACACGGCCAGCCAGACGACCACCCCGCTCTGGCCGCTCGTCAGCCCGAAGACGCTCGCGGCGACCGTTGCCGACATCATCGCGCCGAGCATGAACACGTCCCCATGGGCGAAATTGATCAGCTGGAGGATGCCGTAGACGAGCGTATAGCCGAGGGCTACGAGCGCGTAGATGCAGCCGGTCGTGAGGCCGATCAGGAATATCTCGGCGAAGTCCGACGGCGTCTTGACCAGATTGACGATCAGCCAGACGATCAGCAGTGCGACGAGCGTCAGCCCGCCGACCGTTGTGAAGCTCGGTCGGTTTCGGAGGAGCGGTAGCGGTGGGCGACGCGCTTCCGTGACCATCGGCTAAAGGGGAAGACGACCGGGGAAGGCCCTAGTGGGCCTCCCCCGGTCGTTGCTCTTCCTCGATCCCTAGGCGGCCTTTACGAGACTCGCCGGCGGGACGATTGTCTTGTACGTCTTGCCGGTTCCGCTCTTGCCGGAACCCTGCTGGATGTAGACGGTGACCGGGTTCGCGGTCGTGTCCCCGTTCTCGTTGATCGAGAAGGAACCGAGGATCCCGTCCGTGACATCCGTCGCGAAGAGGGCGTCGGTGATCGATGCCCTCGTGCCGTCAGAGGCCTCGATTGCGCTCAGCATGACGTCTGCCGCCTGTGCAGCGTAGGCGGCGTACGGATTGACCTGGGTGCCGATCTGGGCGCCGAAGTCGTCGATGAACTTCTTGCCCGGTCCGGTCAGCTTCTCCGGCGGGATGCCGGCGACGCTGACGTACATGTCCGCGGCGGCGGGTCCGTTCGCCGTGAAGTCGCTGAACCCGTCCGGCGCGATCAGCGGATACTTCGCGCCGAGCACGCTGCGGAGGTCCTTGATCAGCTTCGCACCGTTCTCGCAGATGAGCCCGCCGAGGAAGACGGTCTCGGCCCCGGACTGCTTGATCCGGGTTGCGAGGGCCTCGTAGCTCGATGCCTTCGGATCCCAGGCGGTGAAGCCGGAGACCGTCAGCTTGAGCGTCTTCGCCGAGATCTCGTAGTCGTGCGCGACGCCGAGTCCGTAGGCCTCCTTGTCGTTCAGGATGAAGACGCTCTTGTAGCCGAGCTGTTGCGTCAGGAGGGCGTCAGCAGCACCCTGGAAGTCGTCTGCTGCGACGATTCGGGTGTAGTTGCGCTTCCCCGTCGGGTAGTACTTGTCGGGCTCGCCCGGTGCGATCGCCGGGCCCTTGTGGGTGAGGCCCACATACGTGTTCGCCGGGCTCACCATCCCGAGCGGTCCATCCGGAGCCCTGTTCGCGATCGGAATCTCGATCGCGGCGCATCCGGAGTTGAACGTTCCGATCACTCCGACCACGCTCTTGTTGCGGGCGTAGGCATTCGCGTTCGTGGAGCACTTGGCCGAATCCCACTTACCCGCCTGCGCGGTCGAGTCGTCGCAGGACTGGTAGCCGACCGTGTGTGAGCCGGCCTTGAAGCCATGCTGCTTGAACTGGAACTTGATCGCGTCCACCATCTGCTCGGTCTGCGTCCGGCCCGAGCCCTGGAGCGGGAGGTCGGATGCGACGATGAACTCGGGCGTGCCACTGCCCTCGTAGTAGATGCCACCTGGGCAGGACGAAGCCGGGAGGGCGGTCGCGCCACCGGAGGAGCTCGTGGTCGTCTCGCCGGTCGTGGTCTTGCCTCCCCCTCCACTGCCGCCGCAGCCGGCGGCCACAAGCGCGAGGGCGCCTATGACCCCGATCAATGCGGCGATCGAAAGTCGTTTTCTCAACTCTTCCTCCTCTTCGCTCGTGGGCCTGACGAACCAGCGTCGAGAGGTATGCACGCTGCGAGGAGGAGTATCAGGGTTGCGCACAGCGGTTTCAACCCCCAATCGCGCGTTTGCCGCTCTGCGGTTAGGGTTCGGCCATGCGCTCGCTTCTCGCTGCGGCCGCCGTCGGTGCCTTCCTCCTCCTCTTCGGAGCCGGGTGCGGGGGGATCGACAAGGGCAAGCTGGAGTCCTCGATCAAGTCTCAGACGAACGACCAGCTGAAGTCGAGCGGCAGCTCGAAGGTGGTCTCGAGCGTCTCCTGCACGAAGGCCGGCGACGACTACCACTTCACGTGCGACCTGCAGGGAAGCGACGGTGCGACGCTCCTGACCGTGCGCGCCACCTGCACGAAGGAAGGCACCTGCAGGTGGGGCCGGACCTGAGCGGGGGCTCCTTCCGCGCGCGCGTTCGCTGACGCGCACACGACCGCTCTCATCGCACCGTCAGTACGACGTTGCCGGTCTTCTCGTGTGTCCCCACGTAGCGGTGCGCGTCGACGACGTCCTCGAGCGGGTACGTGCGGTCGATCACCGGGCGGTAGTTCCCAGCCTCGATCAACCCCGCGAGGGTCAGGATGTCCGGCTTGGTGTAGCGGACGATGCCGAGCTTCGCCCGCTTCGACAGCAACGAGATCGCTGCGTCGTGCCACATGAACCCCGGATCGGTCGTGATGTAGATCCCGTCGGGCTTCACCGACCGTCTGCAGCGGAGGAACGAGTGCTTGCCGACCGCATCGACGACGACGTCGTACGTCTTGGCGTTCTTCGTGAAGTCTTCCTTCAGGTAGTCGATGACCTCGTCGGCGCCGAGCGAGCGCACGAGGTCGACGTTCTTCGTGTTGCACACAGCGGTGACGTGCGCGCCGAGGTGCTTCGCCACCTGCACGGAGCCGACCCCGATCGACCCCGACGCTCCGTAGACCACGACCCTGTGGCCCTGCTCGAGGCCCGCGCTCCTCAGGAGGGAGATGGCGCTGAGCCCGCCGTCGGCGACCCCCGCAGCCTCCTCGAACTTCATCCCGAGCGGGATGCGCGCGATCACACCTTCCTCGCGCACGCAGACGTACTCCGCATTCCCGCCCGAGCAGATGCCGAAGACGCGGTCGCCGGCGGCGAGGTCGGTGACCGCTTCGCCGGCGGAGGCGACCTCGCCTGCGAACTCGAGGCCGATGGTCCCGCGCTTCGGCCGGAAGATCCCGGTGAAGAAGCGGCCGACGAAGTACTCGGCGCTGCGAAGCCCGCAGTCGCTCCTGGTCACCGTCGTCGCCTGCACGCGGACGAGCACCTCGTCGTCCTTCGGTATCGGCCGCTCGACGTCGGAGAGCCGCAGGACCTCCGGCGGCCCGTACCGGTCGAAGGTCACTGCTCTCACTTGCTCCCCCTCCTCTTGCCACTCGGCTGCGCGTACCTGATCGGTGCGCCGTGTCTCCACATGCGTCCTGCTCGATAGAGCTCCGCCGGCTTGCCGCCCTCGGGTCCCGGGCGCGCTCGGCGCCCCGTCGAGATGACCCAGCCCTTCTCGGCGAGGACGCTCCGCCGGAAGTTGGCGGCGTCGAGCTGCACGCCCCAGACCTCCTCGTAGACCGCGCGCAACTCGGCCAGCGTGAACGTCGGGCCGACAAACGCAGTCGCAATGCCCGTGAGGGCGAGGTCGGTGCGGACGCGCTCGACGGCATCGCGCAGGATCTGCGCGTGGTCGAACGCGAGCTCGATCTTCCCGTTCAGGATCTGCGAGAGGGGGACGAGCGCCGCGGCTACCGCGTCCGTCCCGCCGGCGATTCCCTGCACGTCGCGGAGCACCGCGATGTAGGCGATCGTCACGACGTTCATGCGGGGGTCGCGCTCGGGGTCGCCGTAGGCACCGAATTGCCGCAGCAGGCTCGCGCCGTCGACGCCGGTCTCCTCGAGCAGTTCCCGCTGTGCTGCCTCGTCGAGCGACTCCTCCGGGCGCTTGAAGCCGCCGGGGATCGCCCACATGCCCTCGAAGGGCGGCACACCCCGGCGGACGAGCAGTACGTGCAGCCGCCCGTCCGACATCGTCAGGACGACGACGTCGACCGTGACCGCAAAGGGCGGGAACCCGTGTGGATCATAGGTTGTTGTCTCCACGACCATTACCTTAGTACAGGGTTATGGTCGTGTCAACCAAAACCTCGTTGTATGCGGCGGGTGGGATTCGAACCCACACGGGGCAAAGCCCCCACGGATTTTGAGTCCGCGTTGTCTACCAGTTCCAGCACCGCCGCGCGCCTCAATTGTAGAGAGGCTTTCGGCGGTGCTGTGTCGTCGGCACAGACAACGGACCGAACCGCCATGATAGAGCCGTGGCCATGAAGCTGGGCATCCTCACCGGCGGTGGCGACTGCCCCGGCTTGAACGCGGTCATTCGCGCCGTCGCGCGCCGCTCGATGCTACGGGGGTACGAGGTGGTCGGCGTCCGCGAAGGATGGCGGGGCCTGGTCGAAGGGCTGTTCGAGCCGCTCGGGCCGCGCGAGATCTCCGGCCTGCTGCCCCGGGGCGGCACGATCCTCGGGACCACCAGGACGAACCCGTACAAGACGGACGCTGTCGACCGCGTCCTCGAGAACTTCCAGAAGGAAGGCCTCGGCGCGCTCGTCGCGGTCGGAGGAGAGGACACGCTCGGCGTCGCAGCCCGCCTCTACAAGGAGCACGAGTTCCCGGTCGTCGGCGTCCCGAAGACGATCGACAACGACCTTTCTGCCACGGACTACACCTTCGGCTTCGACACGGCGGTCTTCATCGCGACGGAGGCGATCGACCGGCTGCACACGACGGCGGAGTCGCACAACCGGGTGATGGTGCTCGAAGTGATGGGGCGCCATGTGGGCTGGATCGCGGTGATGAGCGGGATCGCGGGCGGCGCGGACATGATCCTGATCCCGGAGCAGCCGGTCACGGTCGAGCACGCCTGCGCGGAGCTCCAGCGCCGGCACGACCGGGGCAAGGACTTCTCGATCGTGGTCGTCAGCGAGGGCTACGAGCTCACCTACGCCTCCGGCGAAAGGCGGGGGGTGGCGCAGAACGAGCCAGACCAGTTCGGGCACGTCCGGCTCGGCGGCGTGGGGGAGGAGCTCGCGCGCGAGATCGAGGAGCGAACCGGATACGAGACGCGCGTGACCGTGCTCGGCCACGTCCAGCGCGGCGGGACGCCGACTCCCCGTGACCGCGTCCTCGCGACCCGGTACGGCCTCAGGGCGGCCGACCTCGTCCATGAGGAGAAGTTCGGCCGTATGGCGGCGCTGCACGGCGATGCGATCGTCGACGTCTCGCTCGAGGAGGCGACCGCCGAGCTGAAGACGGTGCCGAAGGAGTGGTACGACGTCGCCAGCGCGTTCTTCGGGTAGACGTCAGACTACGCGCTCACACGTCTCACCGT
>JACDER010000221.1 GCA_013816275.1 Actinomycetota bacterium
TCACCCACGGCCGGCGGGAGACGGCGGGCGAGGCGCTCCAGCGGCTCGGTGCGGTCGCACGCGAGGCGGGCGTCGAGCTTTTGCTCGCCGAGGACGAGGCGGCCAAGCACCATGTCGACCGGACCGAGGGGAATCAGGCGGACGCAGACCTGGTCGTCGTGCTCGGTGGCGACGGCACGATGCTCCGCGCGCTCCGGCGCTTCCTGGGCACGACGATCCCGGCGGTCGGCGTGAACTTCGGAAGCGTGGGCTTCCTGACGACCATTCCCGAAGCGGAGCTGGAGCAGGGACTCAGGCGCGTGTTCGCGGGCGAGTACGAGCTCGTCGACCTGCCGACCCTCGAGGCTCGGGCGGGCGACGACCGGCGCGACGCTGTCAACGACATCGTGGTCACGAGCTCGACGCTCGGGCGCATGATCGAGCTCTCCTGGAGCGTGGGCGGCGAGTCGCTCGGGAGCCTGCGCTGTGACGGCCTGATCTGCGCGACGCCGTCCGGGTCGACCGCGTACAACCTCTCGAACGGCGGCCCGGTGCTGGTCTGGGGCATCGACGCGCTGGCGGTCACGTTCGTTGCCCCGCATTCGCTCCGGGCCCGGCCGCTGGTCATCCCGCGCGGCAGCGACGTCGTCGTCACCAACGAGACCCCGGATGTGTGGGTGACCGCCCTCGCGGACGGGCACGTCTTCTCCGAGGTCGCGCCGGAAGGAACGATGACCATCCGGCTCGGGCCGCAGAGATCGCTGCTCGCCACTCTGCCGGAGGCGACGTTCTTCAGCCGCTACCGGCAGACGTTCGCCGGCTGACGGCAGCAGGGTTCCAACGGGCCGAAACGTCCAGCGTTGGACCGCGGGTGATCCGGCGAACGCCAGAGACTGTTGCAGTGCTCAGGTAGAGGTTGCCCGTCTCCCCGCTCGACCCAAGCCGGGTGAACACGATCTTCGAGCCGTCCGGAGACCACGCCGGCGTCGCTTCGTCGAGTTTCGTGCGCGCCAGCCGGGTGGCCTTCCCACCGCGGGAAGCGATCGTGTAGAGATCCGCATGGCCCTTGGTCCCTCCAACGAAGGCAATTCGCTTCTCCCTCGGCGACCAGGCGGGATAGAACGCGTGCTCCGTCTTCGTCAGCCGGCGGGGTGCCGAGCCATCAGCCTGGATGACGAAGAGATCTGCCTTTGCCGGAGACGTGTAGCGCGAATAGACAAGTGATTTCCCGTCGGGCGCCCACGACGGAAACGCATCCGTGCTGGCACCCGTGGTGAGCCGGAGGAGGCCGGTTCTGTCGCTCCGTACCGTGTAGATGTCGAAGTTCGCGTCCACCCCGGCCTCGGACGGAGCTGCAGTGAAGGCGAGGCGGCTGCCGTCGGGCGCCCAATCGGGGGTGGTGGCGAGCAAGTTGGAGCTCGTCAACCTGTGCAAATCGACCCCGGCAACATCACCGACGTAGATGCCGATGTCGTTGTTCGCGGGCGACCTCGAGAACGCGATCTGGGTCCCGTCGGGCGACCAGCGCGGCGCGGAATCGTTAGTCGTTCCTTCCCAAAGGGCGTGCTGGTCCCCGCCCGAGAGCGAGACGGCGTACAGCCTCGAGCTCGCGTCCGCTTGCGAGATCCGCGCGAAGACGATAGCGGGCTCGGGGGCGGGTAGGAGAGACCGGCGTGAAAGCGATCCCGGTGGGAGCGCGATCCCGATCGCTGCCACGGCGAGAAAGACGACGCACCTCATGCCGACGGGGCGGTCCGTGCGTCGATCTGCTTCAGCAACCAGTAGACGAGCAGCGCCGCCGCGCCCGCGGCGGGCAGGCCCACGAGCGCGAGGGGCTCGCCGGCGAGCGCGGCCGAAAGCGATCCGGCACCGAGGACGATGGCGCCGAGTTGGCCGGCCAGGGGTCTGAAGCAGAGCAGCTTTGACGGATGCGCCGGCAAGCGCCGGGCAAGCACCGAGCCGTAGACGACCGGCAGGATCGCGGTGGCGTAGAGCGGCGCGACGAGTGCGATGGTGAGCGCTACGCCACCCGGCGTGCGATAGGCGTAGTCGTCGGCAGCCGCGCCCTGCACTGCAAGGTAGCTCTGGGCGGCGATCACAGCCGCGATCGATGACGCCGTGAGTGCATCGGCTACCGGCCGCACTCGCCTGTTGACCATCTGGTCGCCACCGCCTCCTCGAACTCGGTCTCTCCGAACCGCTGCGGAGCTCATCTTCGCTTACGGCTCGAAGCTCGTCTTCCGCGGTTTGTAGTGGCTCCCTCCCGCTGCACGCACCGTCGCGAAGGCCGTGTTCGCAGCTCCGAGACACGTTCCGAGCGCAGGCGCATTCCACGGGTAGTACAGGGGCCACCTGCGCCAGCACTCGTACGCTGTGTCCTTCCAGAACTCATAGTCGCAATGCGACCGCCCCAGTTGTGACCCGTAGCAGACGTCGTGGTCGTAGCACGCCCGGTTGAAGACATACGACACGGCCCGGTGAAGATCCAGGCACTGCAGTAATCCTTGTTTGAGTTGTACGCCGCGGCGGGTGGAATGCCGCCAAGGGGACCCCAGAGCGATGGGTACTCGGCGGGAAACATCCGCGGATCGCTCCCATCGGGAGCGAGGTACACCGCGCCGTCGGAAGTGCATGTATACCACCGTGCACTATTCGCATCGTAAACCGAGGCGCAGGTCGCGTCGGTTCCGATGACGTTATAAGCCGGTTGACTCTGGCCGTGCGCGGACCCTGTCCCCGCGATAATTCCGACCAGCACAACCATTACCAGGACGAGAGCGGATCGCGGTCGTACCGAAGATTTGGAGTCGGTTGGCAAGACTCCCTCCATTTGTCTGGATCGTTTGCGCTGGGCGCGACGCTACATCGCTACGACCAAGACATCAAGATGTCTAAAAGGGACAGAGTGTGAACGCGCCTGATTTCGCGACGCGTATGAATAGGCGCCATTCAGAGTCGACCTCGCGAGTATCGGGTACTACCATCCGGCGAGTGCTACGGCGGCTCAAGATCGACAACCTCGTCCTCATTCGCGAGGCGGAGCTCGCCTTCGCCCCGGGCCTGAACGCGATTACCGGCGAGACCGGAGCGGGAAAGACGATCCTCGCCCAAGCGATCGGGCTGCTGCTCGGCGCCAAGGGGGACGCCGCGTATGTCGGCCCGGGCGCTTCCGAGGCCTACGTCGAGGCCGAGCTCGATCTCCCCGAGGGGGTGCTGGACGAGGAGGGCTTCGACGCCATGGCCGAGCTGCGGCCGGAGGGCGAGGACGGGGTCGTGCTCGCCCGGCGCATCTCCGCGGAAGGGCGCACGCGCGCCTACGCGTGGGGCCGTTC
>JACDER010000222.1 GCA_013816275.1 Actinomycetota bacterium
ACCGTGAGCCCGCCAGGCTTGCGCCGGTCGCTGGCGACCTTCGCCACCACCTTGCACGAGGCGACGCCGAGAGAGGCGGAGAGGCTCGTGCCTCCTCGCACGGACGCCTGGACCGCCTCGGCCAGGGCGCGGGCGGCCAGGAAGTCCTGCGCGCCGTCGCCGAGGTCGAGGTAGCCCTCGTCGAGCCCGGTCCGCTCCACGGTCGGGACGACTTCGCGCACGGCGGCCCAGACCGCCTGCGAGTACTCCCGGTACAGGCTCTTCCGGGGGGGCATGAAGACTGCCTGCGGGCAGCGGCGCAGCGCCTCGGCGCAGCTCATCGCCGAGTGGATGCCGTAGCGGCGGGCGACGTAGTTCGCGGTCGCGACCACCCCGCGGCCGCGAGGATCCCCGCCCACGACAAGCGGTTTCGTCCGGAGGCTCGGATCCTCCAGCTCCTCGACGGCGGCGTAGAAGGCGTCGAGATCGAGGTGGGCGAGAATCACGACACTCTCGTATCACACCCGTGCGTCGTTCCCCGCTAGCGTGGCTGCCATGACGACTACGAAGACATCGGCGACTCCCTGGGGCCGCGCGACGGTGGTCGAGGAGGTGAGCGTGGCGCAGCGGGCAGGCGACAAGCGGTTCGCGTCGACCGTGCAGCTGCTCGAAGCCAAGGGCGGCGAACGGCTCGTCCGCTTCTCCTATTCGACGGGCGGCGCCGCCAGACGCGGGCCGGTCACGCTCCGGGCGCGCGACCTCGAGCGGCTACGGGCGGCGCTCGAGCAGCATCCTGACCTCGCGTCGGCGCTGAAGCTCTAGACCAGGGCGGCGGCCCGTTCCCGGACCGCGTCGAGCATCGACGCCAGCAGCAGCGCGCCATCCGGCGAGCCCAGGAGCGAATCGACTGCGTGCTCGGGATGGGGCATCAGGCCCATGACGTTGCCCTCGCGGTTGATGACGCCGGCGACGTCCGCAACCGAGCCGTTCGGGTTATCGCCGTCGTAGCGGAGGAGGATCTGGCTGTTCTCCTCGAGATCCGAGACGAGGTCGTCGTCGCCGTACCAGCAGCCCTCCCCGTGCTTGACCGGGATCACCAGGCTCTGTCCGGGCGAGCATCGGGACGTGAACGGGGTGTCCGTCCGTTCGACACGAAGCGCGACGTCCCGGCACACGAACGAGAGCGAGACGTTCGGCCGGAGCGTCCCGGGCAGAAGACCGGCCTCGCAGAGGATCTGGAAGCCGTTGCAGATGCCGAGAACGAGCCCGCCGTCCGCGGCGAACCGGGCGACGCCCTCCATTGCGGGGGAGAAGCGGGCGATCGCGCCGGCGCGCAGGTAGTCGCCGTACGAAAAGCCTCCGGGGATCACGACGGCGCCCACGTCCGGCAGCTCCTCGTCGGCGTGCCACACGGGCACAGCCTGCGCGCCGAGCGCGCCGAGGGCCAAGACGGCGTCGCGGTCGTCCTGGGACCCGGGGAAGGTGACGACCGCGACCCGCGGGGTGTGCGTGGCTCCACTAGTCATGAAGCTCGATCTCGTAGCTCTCGATCAGCGGGTTGGCGAGCAGCTTGTGGCACATCTGATCGACCTGGGTCCTCGCCTCGTCGGCGCTGCCGCTCTCGACCTCGAGGTCGATCACGCGTCCGACGCGCGCCTCGCTGACCGAGAAACCGAGCTTGCGGAGCGACCCCTCAACGGCCTCGCCTTGCGGGTCGAGGATCCCCGCCTTCGGCCGTACGAGAACCGAGACCCTCACTTGAGCACCACCTGCGGATCGGCTGCGTAGTCGGAGAACGAGATTCCGGTCAGCCGCTCGAACGCTTCCAGATAACGCCGGCGGCTTCCGGTCACGACCTTGTCCGGAAGCTCCGGGCCGGGCGGGGTCTTGTCCCAGCCGAGCGACTCCGCGTAGTCGCGCACGTACTGCTTGTCGAACGACGGCTGCGAGCGCCCCGGCGTGAAGCCGGCCGCCGGCCAGAACCGTGACGAGTCGGGAGTGAAGATCTCGTCGGCGAGCACGATCTGCCCGTCGTGGTCCACTCCGAACTCGAGCTTGGTGTCGGCGAGGATGATGCCTCGCTTCGCCGCGTAGTCGGAGACGAAGAGATAAAGCTCGATCGAAGCCTTCTTCAGCTCCTCGAACCGCTCCTCGCCGACGAGCGCGACCGCTCCGCCGCGGTCGAGCGGCTCGTCGTGCCCCGTGTGCGCCTTGGTCGTCGGCGTAAAGATCGGCTCGGGGAGCTTTTCCGACTCCTTCAGATCCGGCGGAAGGGTCTCCCCGCAGACCTGACCGGTCGCCTTGTAGTCCTTCCATCCGGAACCTGTGATGTAGCCGCGCACGACGCACTCGATCGGCAGCATCTCCAGCCGCTTGCACTCGGTGGAGCGGCCGTCCTCGCGAAGGGCGAGCAGGTGGTTCGGGACGATCTCGCTCGTCCGTGCGAACCAAAAGCCGGAGAGGCCCGTCAGTACGCGGCCCTTGTCCGGGATCTCGGTAGGAAGGACGACGTCGAAGACGGAGATACGGTCGCTCGCCACGAGCAGCAGGCGGTCCTCGTCGAGCGCGAACAGCTCGCGGACCTTGCCGCTCGCGACGTGCAAGGCGGTTTCAGGCATGAACGGGTTCCTCCTTGGATCGCTGGGTGAGGGCGCGGAGCCGCTCGAAGACGGCGTCCACGTGGCGGACGGTGGAATCGAGGTCGAAGACCGAGGCGAGGTCGACGCGGGCCGAGATCGCGGCGTCGGAGCGAACGAGCTCCTCGAAATCTTGCTCTTCCTCCCACGCGCGCATGGCGTGGGCCTGAACGAGCCGGTACGCCTCGTCGCGCGCCATTCCCGACTCGACGAGCGCCAGCAGGAGCTGGTGGCTGAAGACGAGACCGTGGCTCGATTCGAGGTTCCGGCGCATGCGCTCGGGATAGACGACGAGGCCGTCGACGATCCAGCAGAACCGGTCGAGCATGTAGTCGAGTGCGAGGAACGCGTCGGGAATCGCCACTCGCTCGGCCGAGGATTGCGAGATGTCGCGCTCGTGCCACAGCGGGACGTTCTCGAACCCGACGAACGCGGCCGCGCGGACGATTCTCGCCAGGCCGCAGATCCGCTCGGCGACCTTCGGGTTGCGCTTGTGCGGCATCGCGGACGAGCCCTTCATCCCTTTGCCGAACGGCTCCTCGACCTCACGGACTTCCGTGCGGGCGAGGTGGCGGATCTCGACCGCGAACCGCTCGAGCGACGTGGCCGCGAGCGCGAGCGCCGCAAGCAGGGCGGCGTGGCGGTCGCGCGCGATTACCTGAGTGGAGAGCAGGTCCGGCTCGAGGCCGAGCCGCT
>JACDER010000223.1 GCA_013816275.1 Actinomycetota bacterium
CGCGAGCAGGCGCTTTCCGGGCGAGAACGCCCAGCCGCTCACGTGGGTGACGTTCATTCGCGCGCCGGGACGCGCCCGGAGCCGGACGGGGTCGACGCGCACGAGCGACTGCTGGCCCGAGGTGTTCGTGACGATGCCGAGCAGCGACAAAACCTTGGCCGGCGCGTGCGCCCGGGGCTGGGCCGAGCCCGCTGCGAGGAGAGCGACCGCCGTCGAGACGGCAGCCGCGAGCGCCTTCCCGGTCATCGCGCCGAACAGGATACCCCTTCGTCAAGGCGGGAGACGGCCGGGTTTCCGAACGGTCGGGGCTGCAGGTCTACGTCTTCGCGATCAATGCAACGCCCACCGCGACGGAAGCCGCGAGCGCCTTGATCGTCACGCGTTCAGCCGCACCGTGTCCTGGCTATGAAACGATCCGCAGGGACATGGGCAAATACGGGACGGACCTCCCGAGCAAGAGCCCCGACCGCTCGGTGGAGCGGGTCGAGAGCTACCTCCGGAAACAGGGGTTTTGGAAGACCGGGCGCCCCGGCAAGGAGGTGTGGAAACGAAATGCGCGGACCCGGTTGCTCAGTCCGGAATACATCTCGATCACGCCGGGGGACGGGCACGTCCACCTCGAGGCCTGGATCAGAGCGATCACGCCGTTCGTCGGGCTGTGGGTCGGGAAGGTGAACCCACTGAAGGGAGCGCCTTTCAGCTTCGCGTCGAAGGATCGCCTGCGCAAACGGCTCGACCAGATCGAGCGCCTGGTGGGCTGACTATTCGACCGTGACGGTCTTCGCCAGGTTCCGAGGCTGGTCGACGTTGAGGCCGCGCAGCCGCGCGATCCGGTAGGCGAGTAGCTGGAGCGGAACGACCGCGAGCACCGCCTGGAGGAAGGCCGGCGTCCGCGGGACGTAGATCACGTCGTCCGCGTGGTGCTGGATGTCCTCGTTGCCGTCGGTTGCGATCGCGATGACGTGCGCGCCGCGAGCCCGTGTCTCCTGGATGTTGGAGACGATCTTGTCGTAGACGTGGATGTTCGTCGCTACCACGACGACCGGTGTCCCCTGCTCGAGCAGCGCGATCGGCCCGTGCTTCATCTCCCCGGCCGAGTACGCCTCCGTCGGGATGTAGGAGATCTCCTTCAGCTTCAGTGCGCCCTCGAGCGCGACCGGCAGCCCGATGTGGCGGCCGAGATAGAGGAAGAACGGCTGCTCGTAGAAGCGCTGGGCGATCTCCTCGATCGGATGATTTCCGTCTAGGAACTGCTCGATCTTCTCCGGCAGCTCGTAGAGCCGGTCGAGGATGAACTCGATCTCCTCCGCCGGCAGCGTCTTCCGCACCTGGGCGAGCTTGAGCGCCACGAGCGAGAGCAGTGCGACCTGCGCGGTGAAGGTCTTCGACGCGGCGACGCCGACCTCCATCCCGCACCGGGTGTAGAGCACCGCCTCGGCCTCGCGGGTGATCTGCGTCCCCATCAGGTTCGTGAGCGCCAGCGTCCGCGCCCCGCTCTCGCGCGCAAGCGCAACGGCGTTGACCGTGTCGCGCGTCTCGCCGGACTGGGCGATCCCGATCACGAGGGTGTCCTTCGAGAGGACGGGGCGGCGGTAGATCCACTCGCTGGCGATGTCCGGCTCGACCGGGACCCGCGCCCACTCCTCGATGATGTAACGCCCGACCACGCCTGCGTGGTAGGACGTTCCGCAGGCGACGACCACGATGCGGCGCAGGTTCTGGATCTCGGTCTCGGTCATCCCGATCGCGTCCAGCACGAGCTCCCCGTGGCGGACCCGGTCGCCAATCGTCTCCCGCACGGCCTCCGGCTGCTCGTAGATCTCCTTGAGCATGAAGGTCTCGTAGCCGCCCTTCTGAGCGCTCTCGATGTCCCAGTCGATCTCGATCACATCGCGGCCCTCGACGAGGCCGTCCTCGACGCTGGTGAAGGTGGCGCCCTCCGGCGTGATCGCGACGACCTCGCCGTCCTCGATGAACTGCACCTGCCTCGTCTCGGTCAGGAAAGCGGCGATCGACGAGGCCAGGAATGTCTCGCCGTCCCCGAGACCGACGACGAGCGGGCACTGGAAGCGCGCGCCCACGAGCAGGTCCGGGTGCGCGTGGTGGATAGCGACCAGTGCGAAGTGGCCCTCGAGCTCGCGGTAGGCCGCTCGCACCGCGTCGACGAGATCGCCCTCGTAGTGGCGCTCGATCAAGTGGACGACGACCTCCGCGTCCGTCTCGGAACTGAACCGGTGGCCCTCGGCCTGCAGCGACTGCTTCAGCTCGCGGTAGTTCTCCACGATGCCGTTCAGGACGATCGCGAGCTCGTCGTCCTCGCATCCGGTCAGCGGGTGGGCGTTCTCCTCGCAGACCGATCCGTGCGTCGCCCAGCGGGTGTGGCCGAGACCGGTCGTCGAGAGGGAGCCGTTGCTCCCGACCGCCCTCTTCAGCTTCTGCAGGTTGCCGACGGCGCGGACATAGTCGAGCCCGTCATCCTCGAGCAGCGCCAGCCCGGCCGAGTCGTAGCCCCGGTATTCGAGCCGCTCGAGGCCGGCGACGAGGAGCGGCTTCGACGCTCTCGGGCCGACGTATCCGATGATTCCGCACATCCGCGCGTCCTCCCTGGTCTATCCGAAAACGTCTCCCGAAAAACAACGAGCCCGGCGCCCTGATCTTCGTCGATCAGATGCCGAGCTCTCGTCGAACGAGAGATGAGATCATACCACAGAGGCTCTTCGCCTCCTCCTCGCTTTCCGCCTCCGCAAGCACGCGAATCACGGGTTCGGTGCCGGACGGGCGGACGAGGACGCGGCCTCGCTCGGCGAGGTCTCGATTGATTCGTTCGACCTCCTCGAGCAGATGCGCCGGTAGCTCCTTCCGCTCGACGCGCACGTTTTCGAGCACCTGCGGGAAGCGACGCATCACCCCTGCAGCGTCGGCGAGTGGGCGGCCGTCGAGCGCGGCGCAGAGCAGAAGCGCGGCGACGAGCCCGTCGCCGGTGACATGGCCGTCCAGCCAGATCAGGTGGCCTGACTGCTCGCCGCCGAGCGTGCCCCCCTCGCGGCGGAGCGCCTCGAGCACGTAGCGGTCGCCGACATCGGTCGTGATCACGCGGATGCCGCGCTCGGCCATGAGCACGTGCAGACCGAGATTGCTCATCGATGTCACGACCACGCGGTCCACACCAAGATGGAGCGCGAGGATGGCGATGATCTGGTCGCCGTCGACGGTCTCTCCCGAGGCGTCGACGGCGAGCATCCGGTCGCCGTCGCCGTCGAATGCCACGCCCAGGTCGACGTTCGCACTAGTAACAGTCTGTTGCAA
>JACDER010000224.1 GCA_013816275.1 Actinomycetota bacterium
TCGGGCTCGCGCTCGTCGTACCCGAACGGACCGTCCGGGTCGGGCGCTTGGTCGTGGTCGGTGCGGCCGGCCTCCTGGCTGTGGCAGGTGTGGCGTTCCACGAGCTGATGGGAGGATGGGTTTCCCGCTACGCCGATCCAGGGGCCGGCCGGGCCGTGTCCTGCGCAGCCACGGTTATTGCGCTTGGTGCCGCTTGGCCACTCATCCGCCCCAGACTTAGTAACAGTCTGTTGCTTGCACGTGCGCTGTCGCCGCGGAAGGCGGCCGCGGCCGGCGTGGCCGTGCTCGCGCTCGCCGTTGCGGCTGGACTGTTGAGCAGCGGCGCGCTCAGTGCCCGGAGGTTCGAATCCCACCAGGGCTTCACGCACGGCCGTACGTGGATGTGGAGCGCCGCCTACCACGCCGCGATCGACCGGCCGCTCTACGGCTACGGCGCCGGAGCGTTCTTCGAGGCGACTCGCGCCCGACAGCCCGGCCAGGGTCGGCTCACCCGCTTTGCGCACAACCTTCCGCTCGAGCTCGCGGTGGAGACCGGTATCGCCGGGCTCCTGCTCGGACTGGCCCTCTGCGCGGCCACCGGCCGGAGCCTCTGGCGCGCGCGCGGTTCGCCCGTGCGCTGGCTCCTCGGCCCGGCGGTCGCGGCGTTCCTACTCTCGAACCTCGTCGACTGGTCCTGGCACCTGGCCGGCGTCGGAGCCCTGTTCGCGCTCGGGTTAGGAGGACTCAGTCCAGCTCGATCTCTCCGACCCTGAAACCGAGCGGCATGTTGTCGTCCTCAGCGGCCCGGTAGATCCGGACCCGGCGAACGTCCGACTCGTGGATGACGAGCACCTCCACGTCCTCCCCGACCTCGCAGATCAGGAAGGGGCCGTAGACCTGCAGCGCCTTCGGCTCGAACGTCCGACTGTCGGAGGTCTCGACTTCGACCACCGCGTGCTTTCCCGCCGATGCCGACGAGGCCATGCGCGCGTAGAGCTCATGGACGTATCGCCAGAAACCTTCCTGCGTGCCGGTCAAATCACGGCGATGCTACCGCGGTGGCCGTGGTCGTCGCGCTCCTGCTTGCGATCTTCGTCCTCCCGTCGCCGTGGGGGCTCGTCGCGATCGTGGTGGGCGCGACCATCGAGATCGGCGAGGCCTGGTTCTTTATCCGGTACACGCGTCGGCGGCGCGCCGTGACCGGGGAGGAAGGACTGATCGGCCGGCGCGCCCAGGTCGTGGAGGCCTGCCGGCCGGACGGGCGGGTGCGGGTGCACGGCGAGCTCTGGCGCGCGCACTGCCCCGGCGGCGCGGAGGTCGGCGAGACCGTACGGATTCGAGCCATCCGCGACCTCACGCTCGAAGTCGAGCCCGACTGAGACGGAACTTCAGTCCGGCTGCGGACACGACAGTGATGATGGAAGCCTCCGATCGTGAGCTCTGGGAACGCGCCGCGTCCGGTGATTCGGCCGCGTTCGCCACGCCTTTCAGGCGGCACGGCCGGACGGTCTACAACTACTGCTTCCGCCGGACCGACGAGTGGTCGACGGCCGAGGATCTGAGCTCGGTCGTGTTCCTCGAGGCCTGGCGGAAGCGCAGACAGCTTGGCTCGACGGTGAGAGCGTGCTGCCCTGGCTGCTCGGTGTAGCAACGAACGTGATCCGGAACCGCAACCGCGCCTTGCGGAGGCATCGCGCGCGCGCACCGAGCCGAGCGTCCTCGATTCGATCGGCTGCTATCGCGAGGCGGATCTCCGGTCCGACGTCGCGGTCGTCGGCTCCGGCTCGGAGGATCCCGTCGCCGCGTGCCGAGCTGCATGGAGCGGGGCCTTCGGCGAGCCCGCTCCGGCTGAGCTCAGCGCCTGCGTCCTTCAGACGGGCCCGATCGGCGTCTTCCCGCAGTCGTGCCGCGCGCTCGGTCTCGCGCCTCTCAGCGACGCCGGCAGCCGAGCCGCCGAGCGCTTCGCGCAGCTCCGGGACGCGATGTTCGCCAGGCTCGGAGTTCCCGCGTCGGGCGCCGCTCGTCGGTCGGGCCCGTGCGTCGGCGAAGCCGAGGCCCGCTCGATCGTGCGGGAGGAGCTCGACCGGCACGGCTACGAGGGCTGGACGGTGACGATCGCAGGCGAGCCGTTCTCGGCGGACCGGCCGTGCGTGGAGGTGTCGTACGACGGCACGTCCAACTCGGTCCTCTTGATTTCCTCTCAGCGCGGTTAGCCTTGCGCCGGTGCGGTTACGGCTGACGGTGGAGTACGACGGGACCGGGTTCTCCGGCTGGGCCGCTCAACCGGGTCGGAGGACGGTGGAAGGAGATCTGCGCGGCGCACTCGCGCGGGTCTTTCCCTCCTGTGGCGCGCTCGCCGTGGCGGGCAGGACGGACACCGGCGTTCACGCGCTCGGCCAGGTCACGAGCATGGACGTCGAGGGCGGCCCGCCGCTCGAGCGCGCTGCTGAGGCGCTGAACGCCGTTCTCGCGGACGACGTCGCGGTGACCGCAGCGGAGGAGGCGCCGCCGGACTTCCACGCCCGGCACTCCGCCCGCGCGCGCAGCTACCGGTACCGGATCTGGCGGCGAGAGACGCCCTCTCCCTTTGAACACCGGCGCAGCTACTGGCACCCGCGGCCGCTGGACGAGGAGTCGCTGGCGGACGCGGCCGACCTCCTGCTCGGCGAGCACGACTTCCGCGCCTTCACCCCGACCGAGACGAGGCACGCGAGCTTCAACCGGGTCGTGCTGGCGGCGGCCTGGCACCGACGCGGCGACGCACTCGAGCTCGAGATCACCGCCGACCGCTTCCTCCGCCACATGGTGCGCACGGTGGTCGGGACGATGCTCGAGCACACGCCCACCGAGGTCGAAGCGCTGCTCGAGGGGCGGCCTCGCAACGAGGCGGGCCCCACGGCGCCGCCGTGGGGCCTCTACCTCGTGAGTGTCGCGTACTAGAAGATCTGGTACGGGCCGAGCGTGGTGATGGTGAAGCCGTGCTTCGACTTGTTCTTGCACGTCGCAGTCGATTTCGTCACCGTGCAGGACATCCCGCCGCCCTTCCACGTCCCGCCGGGCTTGAGCACCTTGGTGGCCTTCGGATCGGCGAACGGGCCGGCATCGCCGGCGCAGGCCTGGACCTTGGCCTTCCCTGTGCCTGCGAACGCGATGCGGTTGCCGACGTAGTCGACGTGGAGCTTCTTGCAGTTGTTCGCCGGCTTCGGCTTGAGGTAGCCGTTCTTGATCCCGCAGACGACGAACGACTGGGCGGCAGTGCCGGTACCCCACCCGCAGTAGATCTGGCCGTTCGAGGTCTTGAAGAAGCCGCTCTTCCCGGATGTGCC
>JACDER010000031.1 GCA_013816275.1 Actinomycetota bacterium
CCGAAGGGGTGGCGATCGTCCAGGCGGCCGAGAGCCCTTCGAGCGCCGCGACCGCGAGGAGGACCAGAACCGGCGCGCTGCGCAGAAGCCGACGCGCGCGGGTGGGATCGTCGACAAAGGCTACGAGGGCCACGATCGCAGCAAGCGCGGCGAACGTCCACTGGGGAACGGCATCGAATCCTCCCTCCCAGAAGACCGCCACGCCGACGGCCCCGAGGAGGAGCGCGATCAGAACAGCCCGCACGGGCGAAACTATCGCGTCTCGGGACTCGGGACGGGCGCTACGGTCCAGGCCCGCAATCCTGGGTGCCGTCGACGTTCCGCCAGTTGGGCCAGTTGCGACCGTTGTTGAAGGATCGGACGGTCCATCCGCAATGGTCGTACGAGCCGGAGACGTAGGCGATTCCTTTCGAGCGCCAGAACGTACCGATCACGTCAAAGTAGAAGTTCGACCGGTAGGGGGCATCGCCGATGGTCACGTCGTCACCCTCTCGAGGATGGTTCGGGAAGGCCATGTGCCAGTGCTTGCCGCGGTCGAAGGTCTCGCACACGCGCGTCGCCGACGTGTTCGTGCCGTAACGCCTCCACCCGCAAAGACGCTTGCCCCGACCCGCGACGTAGTACGGCGTGAGAGCCCAACCGTGCGTCCGCCTTCCATCTAGCCAGTGGACGCGAACGCCCGGCGGAATGCGGGAAGAATCCCCGGTGCTGCTGCCGACCAGTGCCGACGAGGCAGCCAGCGCCGCGACGACGAACGCGCTGGAGAACGCCCGCATCCGGGAGAATAGTGCCCGTTCCTAAGGCGTGTAGTCGACCAGCTCGAGGTACGCCATCTCGGCGGAGTCCCCCTGGCGCGGGCCGATCTTCACGATCCGCGAGTAGCCGCCCGGCCGGTCGGCAAACCGGGGGGCGACGTCGGTGAAGAGCTTGTGGACCACGTCCTGTGAGCGAAGGTAGGCGAGGGCCTGCCGGCGTGCGTGCAGGTCTCCCCGCCTCCCCAGCGTGATCATCTGCTCTGCGATCGGGCGAACGGCCTTGGCCTTGGCCACGGTCGTCTGGATGCGTCCATGTTCGATCAGCGCACCCGCAAGGTTCGCGTACAGCGCCCTCCGGTGCGCGGAGTCGCGCCCGAGCTTCTTTCCGGTGCGCTGGTGACGCATCGTTCTAGCCTTCGTCCCCCCGCAGCCCGAGCCCGTGCGTCGCCAGCGTCTCCTTGACCTCCTCGATCGACTTGCGACCGAAGTTCGGGATGGCCGCCAGCTCGTTCTCGCTCTTCGACACGAGCTCGCCGATCGTCTCGATCCCCACCCGCTTGAGGCAGTTGTACGAGCGAACGCCCAGCTCGAGCTCCTCGATCGGGAAGTTCTCCATGGCGTGCGTGACAGGCGCCTCCGCGACCTCCGCGGCGGCCTCGCCGAAGCCCTCGATCTTCTCCAGGTCGGTGAAGATCGCGAGCTGACGGATCAGGATCTCGGCCGCCTGGGCGACCGCGTCCTTCGGGTTGACCGAGCCGTCGGTCGTGATGTCGAGACGGAGCTTGTCGTAGTCGGTGCGCTGGCCGACGCGTGCGGCCTCGACCTCGTAGGCGACCCGGCGGACGGGCGAGAAGATCGAGTCGACCGGAATCACACCGATCGTGTGCTGCTCGCCTCGGTTGAGCTCGGCGGGGATGTAGCCGCGGCCGCGTCCGATCGTCAGCACGATCTCGAACTTGCCCTTGCCGGACAGATGGGCGATCTCGAGGTCCGGGTTGAGAATCTCGAGGTCGGCCGGAGCCTCGATGTCGGCTGCTGTGACGGTGCCGGGGCCCTTCTTCGAGAGATAGACCTCGATCTCCGGCGCCTCGCCGTACAGCGTGCAGATCAGGTTCTTCAGATTCAGGATGATGTCGGTCACGTCCTCCTGGACGCCCGGAAGCGTCGTGAACTCGTGCGCGACGCCCTCGATCTTGACCGAGGTAACCGCAGCCCCCTCGAGCGAGGAGAGCAGCACGCGCCGAAGCGAGTTGCCGAACGTGTAGCCGAAGCCGCGGTCGAGCGGCTCGATGACGAAGACGCCGCGGAGATCGTCGACCTCCTCGTGGACGATCCTCGTCTGCAGTTCCGTGGGGCTCATGGTGCGAGTTGCCATACGTTCCTTTCGAGTCGGGGGCCAGGACGCCCCGGCAGTTACTTGGAGTAGAGCTCGACGATCAACGACTCCTGCACGGGAGTGTCGATCTCTGCTCGTTCAGGCCACTTGAGAATCTTTCCGGTGAGCCCGTCGTGGTCGGCCTCGAGCCACGGGGCGACGGATGCGGTCAAGTCGGTTGCGTCGCGCATGACGGCCTCGGCCGAGCTCCCAGGAGTCATCGTGACGATGTCGCCGGGCTTCACGCGGTAGCTGGGGATGTTGACCCTGCGCCCGTTGACGTGGAAGTGGCCGTGGCGGACGAGCTGGCGAGCCTGTGCGCGCGAAGCGGCGAATCCGAGCCGGTAGACGACGTTGTCGAGCCGCGTCTCGAGCATGCGGAGGAGCTCCTCGCCGGTGATGCCGGAGCCCTTCGCAGCCTTCGCGTAGTACGTCCGGAACTGCTTCTCGAGCAGCCCGTAGAAGCGGCGCGCCTTCTGCTTCTCGCGGAGCTGGAGCAGGTACTCGGACTGCTTGATCCGTCCGCGCCCGTGCTCGCCCGGCGGATAGCTCCGCCGCTCGATCGCGCACTTCTCGGTCAGGCAGCGCTCGCCCTTGAGGAAGAGCTTCATGCCCTCGCGGCGGCACTGCTTGCACTTGGGGGAGCGGTCTCTCGCCATTAGCGGTCACTTCCCGGCTGAATCGTGCGCGCCAGCCGCGAAACGCCGGCCTCGCAAGGACGCAGGGAGCGTTCGTAGCCGGAGGCTACGGGCGCGACTGAGGACGCCGCGAGGACGCGCGTTGCAGCGCCCTGGCGCGTGCGAGGCAGACGGAAGGGGGCCGCCATTAGACCCTCCGCCTTTTGCGCAGCCGCACGCCGTTGTGGGCCTGCGGCGTCACGTCCCGGACACCGAGGATCTCCAGGCCCGCTGCCTGGAGCGAGCGGATCGCTGTCTCGCGGCCCGAGCCGGGCCCCTTGACGAAGACCTCGACCTTCTGGAGGCCGTGCTCCATGCCCTTCCGGGCGCACGAGTCGGCGGTCACCTGGGCGGCGAACGGCGTCGACTTGCGCGAGCCCTTGAAGCCGGCAGAGCCGGCGGACTCCCAGACGATCACGTTCCCCTCGGGGTCGGTGAGCGTGACGATCGTGTTGTTGAACGACGTTTTGATGTGCGCCTGGCCGATCGCGATGTTCTTGCGAACGCGGCGGCGGCTCCGCCCTCGGGCGGCTTGTCTGCGAGGAGGAGCCATCAGCGATCACCTCGCTCGGCACGCGTGCTCGCCGGCTGCGAAACGCCCGCGTCGCAAGGACGCAGCCGGCGTAGGCTCGACGGAGCCGGCCCAAGAGCGAAGCCGGTGGCTTCGCCGCCCGCGGAGCGGGAAGCGGAGCGTTCGTAGCCGGAGGCTACGGGCGCGACTGAGGACGACGCGAGGCGGAGCGTTGCAGCACCCCGGCGAGTGCGCGGGACGAGGGAGGGGGTCGCCATTAGGTCTTCTGGGCCGCCTTCTTGCCACGGCCGACGGTCTTCTTCGGGCCCTTGCGCGTGCGCGCGTTCGTCTTCGTCCTCTGGCCGTTCACGGGGAGGCCGCGCCGGTGGCGGATCCCGCGGTACGCGCCGATCTCGCCCAGGCGCTTGATCGCCTGCGAGCGCTCGCGCCGCAGGTCGCCCTCGACCTGGAGCTTCTCGTCGATGTAGTTGCGGAGAGTCGTGATCTCCTCGTCGGTCAGATCGCGGACCTTGGTGTCGGGCGAGAACCCGAGGGCGTCGCAGATCTTGCGCGCGGTCGAAGGCCCGATCCCGTAGATGTATGTCAGCCCGATCTCGAGCCGCTTCTCACGGGGAAGATTGACGCCTGCGATTCGTGCCACGGCTCGCTACCCCTGCCTTTGCTTGTGCCGGGGGTTGGTGCAGATAACCATGACGCGGCCGTGCCGCTTGATCACGCGGCAGCGCTCGCACATTGGCTTGACTGATGCTCGTACCTTCATCGGTATCGGTAAGTGATTCGCCCTCGGGACAAGTCGTATGGAGAGAGCTCGACCTTCACCCGGTCGCCCGGAAGGATGCGGATGTAGTTCTTGCGCATCTTCCCGGAGATCGTGGCGAGAACATCGTGGCCGCCCTGGTCAAGCTGCACTCGGAACATCGTGCTGGGAAGCGCTTCGACGATCTCTCCCTCGACCTCGATCTTGTCCTCTTTGGTTACTTACCTGCCTCCTTCACGCCTTCAGAGAAACCGCGCCCGGCGAGCGCGGTAAAACGACAGTTGAACAACACAGAACACAGCACAGCACGGCTCGGCGCCGCGCAGTGATCATCGTAGCAAACCCGCCCCGACCCCAGCCGGGGCCGTCAGGACGCGCGGACCATCGTCGGTCACCGCGACCGTGTGCTCGAAATGAGCCGCCAGCGAGTCGTCCGAAGTCGAGATCGACCACTGATCGTCGTGGACGTAGATCTCGCGCGATCCAGCGCTGATCATCGGCTCGATCGCGAGGGTCATTCCGGACTCGAGCCTGGGGCCGCGCCCGGGCTCGCCGTAGTTCGGGATCTGCGGCTCCTCGTGCATCGAGCGCCCGACCCCGTGCCCCACGAGGCTGCGGATCACGGCATAGCCCGCGCCCTCCGCGGAGCGCTGGACGGCGGCTGAGATGTCCCCGACCCGGTTGCCGGAGCGCGCCTGCTCGATCCCCGCCTCGAGCGCCGCGCGACAAGCCTGGAGCAGCTGCTCCGCCTCGGCCGAGATCTCCCCGACGGGGAACGTCCAGGCCGAGTCGGCGACGAAGCCGCCGAGGGTCACTCCCACGTCGACCGAGACCACGTCTCCCGTCTTCAGCTCATACTCCCCCGGGATCCCGTGGACGACCATCGAGTTCGGCGACACGCAGATCGACGCCGGGTAGCCACGATAACCCTTGAAGGTCGGCACGCCGCCACGGGAGCGGATGTGCTCCTCCGCCATGGCGTCGAGCTCGGCAGTAGTGGCGTTCGGCTGCATGTGCTCGGAGACGAGGGCGAGCACCTCGGCCACGACCCGGCCGGCTTCGGCCATCTGGTCGATCTCGGCCGGTGACTTGCGGATGATCACTGCCGGACGGCCGCCTGCTCCAGCGCCTGCTGGATCTCGGCGAAGACTTCGTCGACCGGGCGGTCTCCGTGGATGACCACGAGGTTGCCCTGCGCCCGGTAGTGCTCGATCACCGGCTCGGTCTCTCGCCGGTACAGGGCGAGGCGCGTCCGAATTGCTTCGGGCGTGTCGTCGACCCGCCCCTCCTCCTGCGCGCGCTTCGAGAGCCGGGCGACGCACACGTCCTCGGGCACGTCCAGCTGGAGAACGACCGTGACCGGGCGCTCGATCTCACGCAGCATGGCGTCGAGCGCCTCCGCCTGCGCCATGGTGCGCGGGAAGCCGTCGAGGATGAAGCCGTCCTCGACGTCGTCCTGCTCGAGCCGTTCGCGGATGAGCCCGATCATCAGATCGTCGGGAACGAGCTCGCCGGCCTCGTAGATCGGCTTCACCCGCCGGCCGAACTCGGTCTCGGCCGCGATCGACTGCCGCAGCATGTCGCCGGTGGCGATGTGCGCGAGCCCGTAGCTCACCGCGATCCGCTGGGCCTGCGTGCCCTTGCCGGACCCCTGTGGGCCCAGGATCAGAATGTTCATTACTTCAAGAAGCCTTCGTAGTGGCGCATCATCATCTGCGACTCCATCTGACGCATGGTGTCGAGCGCCACGCCGACGACGATCAGCACCGAGGTTCCTCCGAGCGCGCGCGACGTCGCCTGCTGGAAGCCGCCGTAGCGGATGAAGATGCTCGGCGCGACCGCGACGATCGCCAGGTAGAGCGCTCCCGGCAGGGTCAGCCGTGTCAGCACGCGGTCGAGGTACGTCGCGGTCGGCGGCCCCGGTCTGATGCCCGGGATGTACCCGCCATGCTTGCGCAGGTTGTCCGCCTGGTCGACCGGGTTGAACTGAACGGCCGTATAGAAGTAGGTGAAGACGACGATCAATAAGCCCTCTAAGAGCAGGTACGTCAGGTTCGTCGGCTGGAAGTATTTGTTCACGAACCCCTGCGTCGAGGGAACGAACTGGCCGAGGGTCGGGAAGAACGCCATCACCGCGGCGGCGAAGATGACCGGGATGACGCCGGCCATGTTCACGCGCAGCGGCATGTAGGTCGACCCGCCGGCGACCTGCCGCCGGCCCACGATCCGCTTCGCGTACTGGATCGGGATTCGCCGCTGGCCCTCTTGCACGAAGACGACGGCGACGATGATCGCGATCGCGATGATCGGGAAGAAGAGCTTCTCGGTCGGGCCGCCGTTCACCCAGGCGACCACGCCCGTGGGCGCGCTCGTCAGGATGGAGGCGAAGATCAGCAGCGAGATTCCATTGCCGACGCCGCGCTTGGTGATCAGCTCGCCCATCCACATGAGGAGCGTTGTCCCGGCGGTCAGGGTGACGACGATCAGGACGAAGCGGCCCGCGTTCGCGTCGAGCACTCCCTGGCGCTGGAACAGGTACGCGTATCCGGCCGACTGACCGGCGGCCAGGACGACCGTCAGGTAGCGCGTGTACTGGTTGATCTTGGCCGTCCCCTGCTCTCCCTCCTTCTGGAGTTGCTCGAGCTTCGGGACTACGACGGTCAGGAGCTGGAGGATGATCGACGCGGTGACGTACGGCATGATCCCGAGCGCGAAGAGCGCGAAATGGGACAGCGCCCCGCCCGAGAACACGTTGAGCAGGCTGAGGATCGTCCCTCCCTGCCCGTTGAAGTAGCTCTTGATCTGGTCGGAGTTGACCCCGGGGGCGGGCATCCACGAGCCCAGGCGGTACAGGGCGAGGATGAGCGCCGTGAACATGACACGGCGACGAAGCTCGGGGACACGCCAGGCGTTTGCGAGCCAGGCGAACATCTAGCAGTCTCTGGCGGCCCAGATCGCGCTCGCCAGCCGCGAAACGCCCGGCTCGCAAGGACGCAGCCGGCGTAGGCTCGACGGAGCCGGCCCAGTAGCGCAGGCGGTGACTCCGCCACCGCCGGAGCGGGGAGCGGAGCGCTCGTAGCCGGAGGCTACGGGCGCGACTGAGGACGCCGCGAGACGGAGCGTTGCAGCGCCCTGGCGAGTGCGAGCTGGGACGTCAGCGGCTGCCATCATTCCTCGGTCTCGGCCTCTTCGTTAGCGCGGGAACCTTCCGGTGCCCCCTCCCCCGGTCCGCTTCGCGGACGGGCCGCTTCGCCGCCGGGCTCTTCGGTCGCGGCGTCGTCGTCGCTCTCGGGCTCGGCCTTGGACTTGGACTTGGCCGGAGCCGAGGCTGAGGCCGGCTTGCGCAACCGCGCCTTCTTCGACTTCTTCTTCGTCTCCTCGCGCAGCGCGACAACGGTCCCGCCGGCGCCCTCGATCTTGTCGCGCGCGCTGGCCGAGAAGCGGTGCGCGGTGACGGTCAGCTTCTTCGTCAGCTCACCGTGACCGAGGATCTTGACGTCGATGCGCGTGTTCTTGATCAGGCCCCGCTCGGCGAGCAGCTCGACGGTCACGTCGGTGCCGGCGTCGAAGCGCTCGAGGTCGCGAACGTTCACGGCGAGCGTGTGGGTGCGGTGCGGCCCCATCGGCATCGCGTCCTTCGAGTACGGGCCGCGCTGCTTTCCGAGCCGCATGTAGATCGGCATCTGGCCGCCCTCGAACCCGGCCCGCATCTTGTGCGAGCCCGAGCGAGACTTCTGGCCCTTGATCCCGCGGCCGGAGTAGCGGCCCTTCCCCGAGCCGAGGCCGCGACCCACGCGCTTGCGATTCTTGCGCGGCGAGGCCGGCTTCAGATTGGAGAGGTTGAGGTTCTCGGGCACGGCTACTTCGCTTCCTCGACGCGGACGAGGTGGCGGACCTTTCTGAGCATACCGGCGAGCTGCGGCCCTTCCTTGTGCTCGGCGCTGCGCCCGATCTTCCCGAGGCCGAGCGCGCGCAGGGTGCCGCGATTGCGCTGGTTCTGGCCGATGGAGGAGCGGATCTGGGTGATCCTCAGCGTCATTCGACCGGGGCCTCTTCGGTTGCCTCTTCGACCGCCGGCTCTGCAACCGCGGCCGGCGTCTCCTCGGGAGCCGCCACGGGGCGCTTGTACGGGAGCACTTCTGCAATCGTCTTGCCGCGGATGCGGGCGACGTCCTCGGGTCGGCGCAGATTCTTCAACCCGTTGACGGTCGCCTTCGCCATGTTGATCGGGTTCGTCGTCCCGAGACTCTTGGCGAGGATGTCGCGGATCCCGGCAAGCTCGAGGATGGCGCGCACGCCGCCGCCGGCGATCACGCCGGTGCCCTCGCTCGCAGGGCGCAGGAGGACGCGCGCGGCGTCGGCGCGGCCGAGGATCTCGTGCGTGATCGTCGTGCCGTGCTTCGGCACCGTGAAGAGGTTCTTCTTCGCATCGTCGACGGCCTTCGAGATCGCGAGCGGCACTTCGCGCGCCTTGCCGTAACCGACGCCCACTCGGTCGACCTCGTCACCGATCACGACGAGCGCGGTGAACGAGAACCGCCGCCCGCCCTTGACGACCTTGGCAACGCGGTTGATCTCGACCACGCGCTCCTTGAGCTCTCTTGTGTCGGAATAGTTAGCGTTCAAAATCGCAGGCCTCCTTCGCGCGCGCCGTCGGCGAGCGCCTTGACGCGTCCGTGGTAGAGGTAACCGCCCCGGTCGAAGACGACGCTCTCGATGCCTGACGACTTCGCATTCGCGGCGAGCATCTTGCCAACCTCGGTTGCTTGCGCGGTCTTGTCTCCCTTGAACGACTTCTTGAGCTGGAGCCAGCCGGCCGCAGCCACTGTGCGGCCGCTGTCGTCGTCGACCAGCTGGGCTGAGATGCCCTTGTTGGAGCGGAAGACGACCAGGCGAGGCCGCTCGGCGGTGCCGGACAGCTTCCGGCGCACGCGGGCGTGCCGGCGCTTCCGCGCTTGCAGGACGGTGAGCGTGCTCATGCTCGCTTCCCGACCTTCCGGCGCACGTACTCGCCCTCGTAGCGAATCCCCTTGCCCTTGTACGGCTCGGGCGGGCGGATGCGGCGTATCTCGGCGGCGACCTGCCCGACCTGCTGCTTGTCGGAGCCCCTGACGGTGATCTGCGTCGGCGTGGGGACCTCGAAGGTGATGCCGGCGGGCGGATCCTTCGTGACCGAGTGCGAGTAACCGACGTTCAGCTCGAGCGACGTGCCGCGCAGGGCTGCCCGGTAGCCGACGCCCTGGATCTCGAGCCGCTTCTCGAATCCCTTGGTGACGCCCTCGATCATGTTCGCGATCAGCGTGCGCGTGAGCCCGTGCAGCGCGCGATCCTCGCCGCGCTCGGTCGGCCGCGTGACCACGATCGTGCCGTCCTGCTGCTCGATGTTCATCCTGGCCGGAACCGTCTGGGTGAGCTCGGCGAGCGGCCCGTTGACCATGACGCGGCCAGGCGAGAGCGAGACGTTCACGCCTGCGGGGATATCGATGGGCTGTCTTCCGATTCGACTCATGCGCGTCCCTCGCCGCCGTCGGCTCCGACCGGGCAGAGCCCGGCTCCGCCGACGGCTGACGCCGCTGGCGGCAGGATGCGGCGCCGGCGGCGCTTGTCCGTGCTAGTTGCACTGTCCTGCGC
>JACDER010000225.1:0-2862 GCA_013816275.1 Actinomycetota bacterium
CCCCGGGATCGACACCTTCATCGACTTCAGGCTGTCGTCCGCGAAGCCATCGAGCTCCATCGTGAAACACACGACGGTTCCCGGATCCCACGAATGAGGCGACGCGCTCAGGAACTGGAGCGGCGTGAACTCCTTCGGCCTCACGCCCGTCCGCTGTTCCGGCTTCGTGCGCACGCCGTAGAGCGGATCCCGGTCGAACAACCCGAGCTTGTCGAACGTCAGCTTCTTCGTCCTGACGAGCGTCCACGTCACATCGTGCGTCCCACCTCCCGAACAGGAGTCGTAAGAGCCCCCGCACTGTGACGGAACCGGCTCGTCTCTGGAGCCCTCGAGCGTCACCGCGCCGGGGGCATGGGTGCCTGTCATCGGCAAGGACACCGATAGGTTCTGGTCGAACGGCTGCGACTCGTTGACGCTGAGCCCTTTGCACGCGCGATCGTGGCCGTTGTCCGTATGCGTGAGCGTCCCCGGGACGTTGAACAACGTGCCCGTGAAGATCTGGTAGGAGCTCCCTTCGTGCTGAACGTCAAAACTGACCGGCCCGCTTCCCCGGACCGTCCACGTATAGATGCTGTGACCAGGCGGGAGATTGCAACCCTTCCAGAAATACGTCTCGTCCTGGACGAGCGAGTACGTCCCGGACGCGGTGGCGACGCCGTTCTCGACGATGATCTCGAGGTGGATCGTCCAATCGGTCTTGGTCCTGCTGGTCTCGGTTTTCACCAAGTCCTGGTGATAGGTGTAGTTGTCGACGATCGTCCCCGACCAGCCGCTTCTCGGAGCACTGGCAGTGTCCGCTCGCACGGAAGTCGACGCGACGGCTCCCGCCAGCGCGAATATTGCGAGAACTACTGCGGCCGTCCCCCGCGGCACATCCGGATCATAGTGCCGCGTGCCAGGTCCTGACTAGGCCGAAAGTCCCCCCGAATCGGCTATGCTTCCGAAAGAGTCGCCCACCTCAAAGGTGCGGCGCATGAATCTCCCTCACGATGCAGCGCGCGAAAGCGCTGCAGACATGCAGAGGACTAGCGATCATCCGACCATTGCGCCGGAGACCGCGGACGGTCTTGCGGCTGCCGCCCTCCGGGCCGAAGCCTGGGCCGGCGAGCCCTTCCTTCGCGAGGGCGAGGACCCGGAGCAGGTGCTCGCCCCGAAGACCGCACGGCGGATCGCACTCGACGAGGCGCTGAAGGAGATCGAGGAGGGGCATTCCCGCCCGTCCTCCGAGTGGAAGATCCGGTTCGGGCTCATGCTCGGTCTCGAGCGCGTGCTCAGCGAGCGCCCGCCCAGACTGGCTTCCGGAACCGAGCTCAGGCGTCACCAGATCGACGCGCTCGCCGGGATGCTGACCGAGCTGATCGCCGCCAACCAGAAGGGCTTCGCCGAGCCGGCGAACGGGAACGGCGCCGTTGCCGCGGACGAGCTCGTCGAGATCGAAGAAGAGGAGAACGGCGAAGCGGTCGCAGAGGCAGAGCTCGCGCTCGACGGTGAGAACGGGGTCGCCCCCAAAGCCGATCCGGGCGCGGTCCGGCGCTTCCGCTTCCGCCATCCGACCGCGTCGGGGAAGACGATCGCGGCCGCCGGCTTCATCGAGGCGGCGCGGACGGTCGGCGTCCTGATCCTCACCCACCGCCGGCTCCTCGTCTCGCAGTTCAACCGCGAGCTCGCGGAGGAGGGCTACGGTGACCGTATCGTCCCGGCGATCGAGCGCGGACACTCCCCGCCGCGCGAGAACCCGGTCACGATCCAGACCTACGCGTGGTTCGCGCGCCACGTCGGCGACCTGAGCCGAGAGGCGTACCAGCTGGTGATCGCCGACGAGGCGCACACCGCCCTCGGCGAGAAGACGAGCGCCGCCATCCGAAGCTTCCCCGAGCCGATCTACATCGGGATGACCGCGACCGAGCAGCTGATCGCCAAGCAGGTCTCCGACGTCTTCCCCGCCTCGGTCGACGACCTCCCGCTGGCCGACGCGACCCGGCGCGGTCTCGTCGCGCCGCTCCGCTCTCTCCGCGTGCCGCCGGTCGCCGCGATCCACTCGGTGCCGATCGTCGGCGGCGACTTCGACGAACGCGCCCTGGCCCAGGCCCTCGACCATCAGGCGCTCAACCAGGCGGCAGCGAGCCTCTACCGCGACCGGTTCGAGAACACCCCGGGAATCGTCTACGCCGCCGGAGTCGACCATGCCTACCACCTCGCGCAGGAATTCCGCGCTGCCGGCATCAAGGCCGAAGCGGTGAGCGGACGGACGCCGCCGGTCAAGCTCGCCGAGACGCTCGCCGCCTACGAGCGCGGCGAGATCAACGTCCTGATCAACGCCATGCTGCTCGCCGAGGGCTGGAACTCTCCGCGCGCGACGGTGGTCATGCACCTGGCGCCGACTGCCTCCCGCCGCGTCTACCAGCAGCGCATCGGGCGGATCATGCGCATCCACCCCCGCAAGGAGGCCGGAGTCGTCGTCGACTTCGTCCCCAAGGGGGCGACGCACAACGAGCGCGTGATCACGCTCCACAGCCTCCTCGACGCCGACTTCTACCGCGAGGGCGCGCGCGTCCTCCCCTCGCCGCGCCGCCGCTACCAGCGCCGCGCCCGGCGCAAGCTCACGCCCGCGAACTGGCTCGTCCCGGTCACTCCGGACGTGCGCCGTCGCCTCGCGGTGATCACGCGCGAATGGCAGCGCATCGACCCGAGGTACCTGGACGAGGACGAGCAGCGCTACTGGGCGACGATCGCCGGTAGGCAGATCGGCTTCGACGAGCGCGTGGAGTTCGCGAAGAAGCTCGCCGAGGGCCGCGCGAGCAAGGCCTGCCTGGAGCAGTTCCTGTTCACGTGCGCGGCCGAGAACCCGAACAGGCGCTTGCG
>JACDER010000225.1:2872-3291 GCA_013816275.1 Actinomycetota bacterium
GTGACCGGGGCACCCACCTGGGAGAAGGACCGGCTGCCTGGCATCCGGGTGCTCCTCCGGGCGATCGGCGAGGAGAAGGCGGTCGCGCCCGAGCAGATCCTGGCGCGCTGGACGTGGAAGCTCGCGCACGCATCACGCAAAGTCCAGGACCGGCGGGCGAGCGCCGACTTCCCCGAGGCCAAGCGGCTCCTTGGCGCCCTGGCCAACTCCCGCGGCCACCGCCACGAGGAGAATGCCGCGAAGCTCGTCAACTCGGCGCGCGAGCAGCCCCTGAACGTCGGAGTCGCACTGCTCGCCTCAGCCGAGGGCTACACACCGCGGGCGAATCAGCTGATCGACGCGGCCCGCGAACAGATCGCGCCGCTCCCCGAGGTCGGGCACGCCCTCGCCGACAACCTCCCCGCCCCGAAGGTCTCGTC
>JACDER010000032.1 GCA_013816275.1 Actinomycetota bacterium
GCGCAGAAGGACGAGCGCGTCGTTCGAGACCCCGACAAACGGCGACGCGAGCACCGTCACGAGCGCTTCGTCGTCGTAGCGGTTCTGGAGCAGCCGAAGGTACGCGAGCAGGTCCACGACCTGCTGGCGGCTGTAGTAGTCGCGGCCGGTCATCCGGAGGGTCGGGAGGCCGAGGGCGCGCAGCTCCTCCTCGTACAGGCGCGCGTCGGTTCCGGCCGCGAAGAGGAGGACGATCTCGCCGGGCGATGCCTCCCCGGCGTCGACGATCTCGCGCAGGCGACGGGCGACGTGCTGCGCCTCGGCCTTGCGCCAGTGGATGCCGGTGTCCGAGTAGGTCGACTTGTCGGTGACGAGCAGCTCAACCGCGGCGCCGAAGGCCGGATCGGGGAAGCGGCCGGCCGCGGACAGCGGCTGGAACGACGTGCCGAAGTCGGCCGAGAAGAGGTGGTTGATCACCTCGAGCACCTCGGGCCGCGAGCGATAGTTCTCCGTCAGGGCGAGGACGCCGCCGGTCTGCTCGCGTCGCTCACGGAAGACCTCGACGTCGGCGTGGCGGAAGCGGTAGATCGACTGGAACTCGTCTCCGACGAAGAAGAGCTCCTCGCCGGCGAGAAGATCGACCAATTCGCATTGGAGGCGATTCGTGTCCTGGAACTCGTCGACCATGATCGAGCGGAAGCGCCAGCGCTCACGCTCCCGGATCTCCTCGTTTCCGCGCAGGAGGTCGCGCGCGTACAGCTGGAGGTCTTCGAAGTCGAGCGCCGAGTCGCGGTCCTTCGCGGCGCGGTACGCGTCCGCGAACCCCTGGAGCAGGTGCTCGAGCAGATCGCGGTCCCGGCGGGCCAGCTCGTCGAGTGCCGCCCGCTCGACCAAAGCGCGGGCCTCCTCGTAGGAGGCGAAGCGCTCGCGCGCGCGGCCCTTGACGGCGTAGCCGGACAGATCGAGGAGCGCTTCGCTCGTGGGAGAGGCGTTCAGGAGCTCGAGCACGCGCGCGGCCGTGTCGTCGTGGCCTTCGTCGAGCAGGCATCGCGCCGCCTCGCGCAGCTCCTCGATCCGTTCGGGCAGGCGTGACTCGCCGGCCAGCTCCAGCTCGAGCGGCCGCCCCGCCGAGCGGAGCGTCTCGAAGGCGCCCGTCACCATCCGGCGCAGGCCGCGGGCCCCGTACGTCGCGAGCAGCCGGAGGCGCTCGGGATCCTGGTCCGCGCAGAAGGCGGTCAGCGCCTGCTGGAATGCCTCGCTCTGAACGACACGCGCCTGGCTCTCGTCGAGCACGCGGTAGCGCGGGTCGATCCCCGCCGCGAACGGATGCGCCTTCAGCAACCGGTGGCAAAAGCCGTGGATGGTCGAGATCCAGGCGCCGTCGAGCGAGCGCGCGAGATCGTGCCGGCCGAGCTCGAGCAGCCGGGCGCGGATCCGTGTCGCCAGCTCGCCCGCCGCCCGCTCGGTGTACGTGATGACGAGAATCGAGTCGATGTCGAGACCGCGCTCGCAGACGGCGCGGACGTAGCGCTCGACGAGCACCGTCGTCTTTCCGGTTCCCGCGCCGGCGGAGACGAAGACCACGCCGGGGGCCTCGATCGCAGCGAGCTGCTCGGTGTTCGGCGCCGCGGAGCTCATCGCCCACCTGCCGACCATCTCGTGCTCGCCGGCCGCGAAAAGCAAGCCAGGCTAGGACGCAGGGAGCGTTCGTAGCCGGAGGCTACGGACGCGACTGAGGACGACGCATGGCGCCGCTTTGCAGTCCGCCGGCGAGTGCGAGATGGGCGGTAGGGGGGCGACATCACGCGCGGCGCACCCGGCACATCGACCACAGCTCGCACCACGACGGGCACGGGAAGCCGCCCTTCGGATCGTGCTCGACGTCGCCGCCGCGAATCCGCTCCACGAGTCCGCTCGCCCGCTCCTTTGCCGTCTCGACCTGTCCCCAGAACGCGTCCTCGTCCAGGTAGTCGGTCGAGACGAAGCCGGGCAGATCATCCTTAGCCTCTGCGCGCAACAGGCCGCGCGCGTCCCGCTCGCCGGCGAGCGCGCGATAGAGGCCGCCGAGCGGCTCGATCCCGACCAGGTCGCGCAGGACGAGCATGTAGAGCGGGATCTGGAGGCGCAGCTCGGAGTCGATCTTGGCGGCCGAGAGGGCCGTCTTCCCGGACTTGTAGTCCTGCACGATCCCGCGCGCCGAGAACTGGTCGACGTCGATCCGGTCGATCTTCCCGGAGATGGCGAAGCCGCCCAGGTCGAGGCCGGCCTGGAGCTCGGGCGCGGCGCGCTCGGAGCCGAACAGGACCTCGAAGCGGCGCGGGACAAAGGTGAGGCCGAGTTCCGCATCCTTCCGGAGGAAGTGCTCGAGGTCGCGACGAAGCCCCTGCTCGAGCTCGCTCCGCTCCACGTCTCTCAGCTCGAGCCAGAGCCCGGACTCGAGCGCCTCGTCGAGGCACCGGTGCAGGAAGACGACCGCTTCCTCGATCTGCTCGGGCCCCACGCGCTCGACCCCGAGAGCCTTCGGAAGGCCGGAGAAGAACTTGTACAGCGCCTGGTGGGCGATCGTCCCGCGCAGCCGCGCGTCGGCCTGGCCGTCGATCGTGCGCGGGCCGACGATCCGGTCGAGGAACCAGATCGACGAGCAGTCGGCGAAGACCTCGAGCTCGGTGACCCCGAACGTCCTGCGGTTGCGCAGCTCCTCGAGCACGGAAGGGTGGCGCAGCTGCGTCGGACGATCGAATGCGACTCGAGCGCGCTCGAGCCTTCGCTCCCAGCCGTTTGCGCGCGCGGCTGCCGTCGCCGTGTCCGGCTCGGCGGCGGACAGCGCCGCAAGCGAGCGCAGTCGCTCTCGCTCGGTGGGCGCGCGCTCCAGCTGCCAGGTGAGGGACGAGAGCCGGCGGCGCGTCGTCCAGCGCTCCACCTCGTCCGTCGGCCAGGGCGCGCGAACCTCGTCCCAGAACGGGCCTGCCTCGCGCGGGGAGCCGTCGTCGGTCGCCGCCTCGCGAACCAGGTAGAGGCGCTCGCTCGGGCGGGTGCAGGCGGTGTAGAAGAGATAGCGCTCCCGCGAGACCTGATCCGGCCGAGCGAGCCGGGCGCCGCGCTTGCGCAGGTCGATGTCGGCGCGCGCCTGGTCGTCGAGGAAGGGCGAGGCCTGCGAGCGGCGCGGAAGGCTGCCCTGCTCGAGGCCGAGCACGAACACGACCTCGTACCTCCGCGTCCGGGCCCGCATCAGGTCGAGGACGTGCACGCGGCCCGGCTCCTGCGCGGCCGAGCCCCGGACCGTCGTCCGCTCGAGCGAAGCGAGGATCTCGTCCCGCGAGAGGTGCTCGCCCAGCAGCTCCCAGTCCTCCAGCTCGTCGAGAACACGCGAGACCGACTCGTGAGCCCGCAGGTCGAGCAGCGAGCGGTCGCCGAGCGGTGGCGCGCCGAGCCCGTAGGCCGCCCGCAGCATCGCTTCGGCGAGTGTGCGCGCCGCCGCCAGCGGCTGGGGGCCGCGGATCTCGTCGAGGATCGGCAGCGGCTTGCCGCGCAGCTTGATCGTCTCCTCCTCCACCCGCTCGCGGCCCTTGACCGCCCGTCCGCGGAGCCGGCCCTCGAGGTAGTCGACGTGCGCGCGAGTCAGCCCCGAGTACGGCGAGCGCAGGTAGGCGTACAGATCGGCACGGCCGCCGTCCAGCCAGGCGAACCGCAGGAGGGCCGCCAGCGCCTGGCCGTAGGGCGTCTGCGAGAGCCGGAGCCTGCCCTCGACGGCGAACGGGATCCCGAGCGTCGAGAACGCCGTCTCGAGCGGCGCCCGCACGCGCTCGATCGTCGGGCAGACGACCGCGATCTCCTCCGCTCGGACGCCCGCGCGCAGCAGGCCGAGGATCTCCTCGCCGACCAGCTCGTACGTCGCCCGCGACCCCGCGCCTTCGAAGAACCGGAGCTCTCCCGAGAGCGCGGGGGCCTCCGCCGGCTTGTCCACGAACAGCGCTCGCTCCAGATACGCGAGTCCCGGCTTCGTCCAGTCGTCCGGCCCGGGCGCGAGCTCCTCGATCCCTCCTCGGGCGAGCGAGGCGAGGTCGGCGGCAGTGCGCTCGAGCGACGAGAAAGCCGTCCGGCCGGGTTCGTAGGGAAGCGAGACGGTGAGCTCGGACCGGGCCGAGAGCGCCTCGAGAAGCGCCCACTCGGCACCGGTCAGGTCCTCGAAGCCGTAGGCGAGGACCGGCCGCCCGTCCCAGGCCCCCAGCTCGCCTGCCACCCGGCTCGCTGCATGCCGGCGCTCGTAATCCCGGTCCCAGAGCCCCAGCCTCTCGAGCTCTCCCCGGTAGGCCGTGTAGAGCGCGGCGAGATCTTCGTCGTCGAGGTCAGCCGGCTCGAGCAGGCCCGCCTCGAGCTCCCCGAGCGTGTGGACGAGCGCCTCGGAGAAACCCTGGAAGCGCGCCGAGGGGCCGAGCCCGTTCAGCCGCGCCTGGGCGAGCACGCGCCGGACGACCAGGGCGCGCTGGGAGTCACTCGCCACCGGCCGCGCGCCGCCGTCGGCGCGCGCGAGCTGCTCGAACAGGTCGGCGAAGGTGCCGATCGATCCCCCTAAAAGCACCGGCGAGCGCTCGAGCAGATCGCGTTCGATCCGGTCGACGTCCGGACGGTTCGGCACGATCAGGACCGGATCCTGGTCGATCGAGGCCAGATAGCGGTCGAGGAGAGTTGCCACCTTGCCCGAGTTGGCCGGGCCGGCGAGGAGCGTTAACGGCACGCAGCCATCCTAGTCCCGGAGCCTGACGGCTCCTGGACCGGGAATGGCGTGAAACCGTGGAAAATGCGAGAAAAAAGGTCGCCGGGCAGCCGACGCGCGTTTAGGCGGCTGCAGACCGGGGACGACGGCCGCGTCGAGCTGCCGGATGTCCCGGCATGTCAGTTGCGCAGACGTCGCAGAGATCTGCCTGCTTTGCCCCTCTACGTGCGTCCGTATAGGTGAGGCGCAACGTGGCGCCCTTGGCCTCGCCTACTTCCTTGCTGCAGTTGTCACAGATAAGCACGGTCTTCCTGGCCAAAGCCGTCCTCCCTTTTAGAAGCTTTTGACCAGAGTCTATCCTCCATGTCAAGGAAAATCAGGCGGCCGCGCGCGCCCTGCGAATGCGCCACGACCGCAGCAGGCTGACGACCGACTGTTCCTCGGGATTCAGGCCTAAATCACGCGCTCCCACGACACGGAGATGTCGGGGCCGGAAATCCTCGATCGTTCGACCGTCCATGTACTGCTCGATGACCGCCGGGCTTATGTACGAAGCCCGCGCCACAGCCGGGGTGTTGCCGAGCTGCTCGGCCACCCGGCGGACGACCGCAGCGACGACGCGGCGGTTTTCGGTCGCGCTCTCCCGCGGGCCGCGCTCGGCGAGCCCGATTGCGGCAAGCAGCGTTCCACCCCAGGTTCGGAAGTCCTTGGCCGTGAACTCCTCGCCCAGGTAGGTCCCGATGTAGTCGTTGAGACGGGCCGCCGTGAGCGCGGAGAGATCGCCGTTTCTCCGGTACCGGAACAGGCGGCTTCCGCCGCCGAGCGTGAGCAGCTCCTTCATCGCCACGGCCAGGTCGGCGTCTACGACAGCTACCCGGACGTGCGCGCTTCCCTTTCCCAGGAAGCTGAGCGTGACCCGACTGCCGCGCACCTTCGCGTGGCGCTTCGTCAGCGTCGTGATCCCGTACGTCTTCGACGTCCGGACATAGCGCTCGGAACCGACGCGAAACCAGCCGAGGTTGATCATCCTGACCGCGAAGGCGCAGATCCGCTCGGGCTCCAGCTCGGCGAGCTCCATGTGCTCCGCCATCGCCACGCGCAGGTCGGGCAGGCGATCGGCGAAGCGAGCGAGCTTGTCGAACTTGGCCTGCTCGCGCTCCGCCCGAAAGTCGGGGTGGTACAGATACTGGACCCGGCCCGCGGAATCGACTCCGGTTGCCTGGAGCTTCGCGGAGGGCCTGGGAGAGATCCAGACGTCGCGCCAGGCGGGCGGAATCGCAAGCGCTTCGATCCGTTCGATCACGGCGGAATCGCTGATCCGATTGCCACGTGAGTCGAGGTACCGGAACGGCTTCCTCCGGCCCTGACGTTTCCAGCCACCGCGGCGAGTCATGCCGGACGTGTTTCCCGACCGAAGACGCAATAATCACGCCGGTAGAATCCCTGCGTGGACGGACGAACCATCGTCGTTCTGGACGGCGACCAGACCGGGCAGGAGCTGCTCGAGGAAGCTCTCCGCGTCCTGGCGCCGGATGTGATCGGAATCACGTTCGAGTTCATCCGGTTCGATCTGTCGCTCGAATCGCGGCGCGCGACTCAGAATCAGGTCGTTTTCCAGGCCGCAGAAGCGATTCGTAAAGCCGGTTTCGGTCTGAAGACTGCGACGGTCACTCCGGAAGGAGCCGACGACGTTGGCTCACCGAATCGGATCTTACGCGAGGAGATCGGCGGCCGGGTGATCGTGCGTACCGGAAGACGGATTCCCGGGGTCGTGCCGATCGGAGGCGTGCACGCCCCGATCTCGATCGTGCGCATGGCCGTCGGCGATGCCTACGGAGCCCGCGAATGGCGCGAGGGCGAGGGAGACGACGAAGTCGCGTTTCGCACCGAGCGGATCGAGCGCCGCATCTGTCACGCGGTGGCCGAATTCGCATTTCGCCAGGCCGAGCGAACGGGGGCGAAGGTCTTCGGCGGGCCGAAGTACACGGTCAGCCCGATCTACGAAGGAATGCTGAAGGAAGAGATGGATGCGGCGGCCGCCCGCCATCCCGATGTCCCGTACGAGCCGCAGCTGATCGACGCGACCTTCGCGCTCCTGATCGGGTCGACCGGCGATCCGCTCGTCATTCCCAGCCTCAACCGCGACGGGGACATCCTCTCCGATCTCGTCCTGCCGCTCTTCGGCTCGATTGCGGGCTCGGAGTCGTTGCTGGTCGCGTTCGCTGACGACTTCGAGCCGGACGCCCTGATGGCGGAAGCGGCGCACGGAACCGCGCCCGCTCTCCAGGGCAAGAACGTCGCGAACCCGATGGCGATGATCCTGGCGGGCGCAGCCCTGCTCACGCACATGGACGCCTCGGCTCCACGGGAGGCCGGTCGTGCGATCCGCGAGGCCTGCTTCGAGGCCGTGTCGCAAGGGATCCGGACGGCCGATCTCGGCGGCCACGCCTCCACCACCGAGTTCGCCGACGAGGTGATCAGCCGGGTGCGCACCAAGCTCGACGCCTGGTCGTCGCTCTAATCCCTAGTCGTCTTCGCGGACGACTCGCTTGCTCATGTAGTGGAAGCCCACGACCAGCAGAATCGCGAGGGCCGCCGCCACCCCGCCCCCGATCAGGCCCCAGCGCTGGATCGCATCCGCCGCTGCGTGGCCGAGGTAGTACGAGATGAGCCCCACGAGGAGCGCCCAGCAGATCCCTCCGGCGGCGTTCCAGAGGAGGAAGCGCCACCACGGCATGTGCGTGATTCCGGCGATCCAGGCTCCGAAGACCCGCAGGACGGCGACGAAGCGGGCGACGAAGATCGTCTTGCCCCCGTGCTTCTCGAAGAATCTCTGCGCAGGGGGCATGTACTTGTCGCGCATTCGCCGCGTGAATGCCCACTTGTTCAGGATCCTCGCGCCCCCTTCCCGCCCGATCCAGTAACCAATGTTGTCGCCGATGATTGCCGCGGCCGCGGCGATGACGATCACCCACTGGATGGAGAAATGGCCCTGCGACGCGAGCACGCCCGTCGTGATCAGCGCCGTTTCTCCGGGCACAGGCACGCCGCTCGACTCGAGCGCGACGATCACGAACAGGATGATCAGCCCGTAGCTCTCGATCAGATGAGTCATGCGCCCACCATGATGGTGGATACGGACCGGTTCGCTCCGACATAGAGTTCGCGCCGGTGAAGATCGCTGTTCCCAAGGAGACGGCGCCGGGCGAGCGCCGCGTCGCGCTGGTGCCGGAGACGGTCGCGCGATTGATCGGATCCGGGCTCGAGGTGGTGGTCGAAGCCGGCGCCGGGGAAGCCGCATGGTTCGGCGACGACGCCTACCGCGAGGCCGGGGCGACGATCGCATCCAGCCGGGACGAGCTCTACAGCGGCGCGGACGTCGTCGTGCGCGTCCGCAAACCGGACGAGGAGGACGTGGCCGCGATGCCTGAAGGCATCGCGCTGATCGCCTTCCTCGAGCCGTTGACCGACAAGGACGGGATCGAGCGGCTCGCTCAGCGCGGAATCGCAGGCTTCGCGATGGAGGCGATCCCACGGATCACACGGGCCCAGTCGATGGACGCCCTGTCTTCTCAGAGTACGGTCGGGGGCTACAAGGCGGTCTTGCTCGCGGCCGAGCGGCTGCCGAAGTTCTTCCCCATGTTGATGACGGCAGCGGGCACGGTCGCTCCCGCCAAGGTGCTCGTGCTCGGGGCCGGCGTCGCCGGGCTGCAGGCGATCGCAACGGCACGTCGCCTCGGCGCCGTCGTGTCGGGCTTCGACATCCGCCCGGCCGTGCGCGAGCAGGTCGAATCACTTGGCGCCACCTTCCTCGACCTCGGCATCGTCGGCGAGGAGTCCGAAGGCGGCTACGCGCGCGAGCTGAACGAAGACGAGCAGCACCGCCAGCAGGAGGAGCTCGCGCGCCGGATCCCCGAGTTCGATGTGGTGATCACGACCGCGCTCGTCCCCGGCCGCCCCGCGCCCAAGCTGATCCCGGCGACAGCGGTGCGCGCGATGCGTCCCGGCTCGGTGATCGTCGACCTGGCCGCCGAGGCCGGAGGCAACAGCGAGCTGACCGAGCCCGGCGAGGAGGTCGTGCGCGACGGTGTCCTGATCCTCGGGCTGCTGAACCTGCCGAGCACCATGCCCTCGCACTCGAGCCAGCTCTACTCGAAGAACGTCGGAGCCCTGCTCGACCATCTGACGAAGGACGGGGAGCTCACGCTCGACTTCGACGACGAGATCACGGCGGGAGCGTGCGTGACCAGGCGCGAGGAAGTGCACGCCTGATGCCCAGCCAGTTCATCATCGAGCTGACCGTCCTGATCCTGGCGATCTTCGTCGGCTTCGAGGTGATCTCGAAGGTGCCGACGCTGCTGCACACGCCGCTGATGTCGGGGACGAACGCGATCCACGGGATTGTCCTCGTGGGCGCGATCATCGTCGCCGGACTTCCAGGGCAGGCCTGGTGGGTGCGGGTCGTCTCGCTGGCCGCGGTCGCCCTCGGGACGATGAACGTGGTCGGCGGGTTCGTCGTCACCGACCGGATGCTGGAGATGTTCAAGCGGAAGCCTGGAGAGGCGGATGAGCCGAGCCGACGCGATTAACCTCGGCTACCTGGTCACGATCGTGACCTTCATCCTCGCGCTTCGGTTCCTGTCCTCTCCGGCGCATGCGCGGCTCGGGACCTGGTTCGGGGCGGCGGGCATGGCGATCGCCGTCGGGGTCACCTTCGCGCGAGCCGGGATGACCAATTACGCCTCGATCCTGATCGTGATGGCGGTGTTCACACCGATCGGCTGGTACGCGGCGCGCGCGGTGAAGATGACGGCGATGCCGCAGATGGTGGCGCTGTTCAACGGCGTCGGCGGCGGAGCGGCCGCGCTGGTTGCCCTAGCGGAGTTCCACGCTCACGCCCCCGATCCGGGACGGCTGTCGGCGGAGAGCTCGATCTCGACGGTGCTATCGGC
>JACDER010000226.1 GCA_013816275.1 Actinomycetota bacterium
CGCGACGATCGGGTCGGAGACGCCGTCGATCCAGACGCGCGTGCGCTTGCCGTCGCCGCGCTCGTCACCTCGCAGAGGCTCGAGCGCGTAGATCTTGTCGGCGCGCGCGTACTTGCCGAAGCCCAGAAACACCATCTTCGGCTGACCGTCCGCCACGCACCGATTATCGCTGGTTCACTTGTCGAATGCGGCGACCCCTTCTCCTCTACGCCGGCGTCTGCCTGGCCCTCGCCGTCGCGGTTTTCCTCTTCGCCTTCCATACCACCCGGGGCCGTGCCTGGGATTCCGAGATCCTGCGCGCTGCGACGGCCGGGCGTGACATTCCCTCCGTGCAATCCGCAAGCGACGGCCTGATCGAGACGATCTCGATCGGGTCGCTCGTGCTCCTCGGCGGCGGCCTCGTCGCCGTCGCGCTCCTGCTCGGCCGGGCGCGGGCAGCGCTCGGAGCCGTACTCGTGATCGGTGCGGCCAACGGCACGACGCAGGCGCTCAAGCCTCTAATCGGAGACGACCGGTTCCCGAGCGGCCATGCGACCGTGGCGATGTCGCTCGCGCTGGCGACCGTGCTAGTCGTATCCCCCTCCTGGAAGCTCCTCGCTGGGCTGGTAGGAGGAGCGTACGCGGCGGGCGTCGGTGTCTCGCTCGTGATCCAAGCCGCGCACTACCCGAGTGACGTCGCTGCCGGGTACCTCGTGGCAGGAGCATGGGCCGGCGCGGTCTGCGCCCTACTGCCCGAGGCTCCGGACACGCCGAGGGAGGGATCGGCGCGCGCCGGCTTCATCGCCGCTGCCGCCGCAGTGACGGCCTTCGTGGTAGCGGTCGCAATAGCCGTCGTCGAGCATCCAGGGATCGTCGTCCGGGTCGAGGACCGGACGAAGCTCGTCTTCGCCCTGGCGGTACTGGCCGGGCTGGCCCTGGCCGTGACCGTGGCTCAGGCGATCGCGCTGCGCAGCGCATCCACGACGCGCTCCTGGTCCCCGGGGTCGATGCCCGAGTAGAAGGGAAGCGCGAGGGTCTTCCGGCTCGTCTCCTCGGCGACCGGGAACATCCATTCCTTGAAGCCGTACCGCTCGCGCATGTACGACTGGAGATGGATGCACGGGAGGTAGGGGCGCGACTGGATCCCCTGGTCGTCGAGCGCGGCGATCACCCGGTCGCGGTCGATGCCGGATGCGAGCTTGACCACGTAGACGAACCACGAGCGGCGGTGATCGTCGTCGTCGGCGAGGAGGGTCGAGACGCCGTCCACGCTTGCGAGTAGCTGCGCGTACCGGTCGGCGGCGGCCGCGCGCAGCTCCAGCAGCTCGTCCAGCTTCTCGAGCTGCGCGATCCCGATCGCGGCATGGACGTCACTTAGGCGGTAGTTGAAGCCGAACCGCGAATGGTCGAGCCAGCCGTCGGTGTCGGCGCGCCCCTGGTTGCGCAGGCTGACCAGCAGCTCGAGCTGCTCGGCCGAGCCCGTCATGACGGCGCCGCCCTCGCCGGTCGTCATCTGCTTGTTCGGATAGAAGGCGAAGACGGCGAGGTGGCCGTGAGAGCCGAGCTGCCGGCCCTTGTACTCGGCGCCGAGGGCCTCGCAGGAATCCTCGATCAGCGCAAGCCCGTGGCGGTCGCAGATCGCCCGGAGCTCGTCCAGCTCGCAGGGATAGCCGAAGATGTCCACCGCCATGATCGCTTTGGTCTTCTCGGTGACCGCCGCCTCGGCCGCGGCGGGATCGAGGTTGAAGGTGTGTGGGTCGATATCCGCGAAGACCGGGTTCGCGCCCTCGTACATGAAGCAGTTGGCGGATGCGACGAACGAGTACGGGGAGGTGATCACCTCGTCGCCCGGGCCGATGCCGGCAATCCGGGCCGCAAGATGAAGCCCGGCCGTCCCGCTCGAGACCGCGGCCGCGTACGGCGCCCCGACGCGCTCCGCCAGCATCCCCTCGAAACGGGGGACGAACGAGCCGAGCGACAGGTGGCGCGAGCGCAGCACCTCCAGCACGAGCTTCGCCTCGCGTTCGTCCAGGTACGGACGCGAGAGCGGAATAACTCGTGTGGTCTGCGTCACGCGCCGGCGGGCGCTCGCGTGGAGTACTCGAGCCAGTGCGACCAGCGTTCGCTGTGGCCACGCACCGTGTCCATGTAGGCGGACTGGATCTCGCGGGTGATCGGCCCTGGAGGGCCGACCTCGTGGTCGTCCACGGAGCGGACTGGAGTCACCTCAGCGGCCGTCCCGGTCATGAAGATCTCGTCGGCGAGGTACAGGTCGGTGCGGATCAGATCGGTGGTCTCGACCCGGTAGCCGAGATCCTGCGCTATCTGGATGACCGTGTCGCGGGTGACGCCGGGGAGGATGGAGTGCGAGAGATCCGGCGTGTAGATGACGCCGTCCGTGACCACGAAGATGTTCTCTCCGGAGCCGTCGGCGATGTGGCCGTGGTCGGTCATCAGGATCGCCTCGTCGTATCCGGCTTTCGTCACCTCCAGCACGGCGAGCATCGAGTTCAGATAGATCCCGGTGGCCTTGGAGACGTGCGGAACGGTGTTCATGTCCACTCGCGCCCAGGACGAGATCTTGGCGCGGATGCCGTTCTTGACCCCGTCCGCACCGAGGTACGCACCCCACGGCCAGCTCATGACGACGACGTCGACCGGGTTGTTTCCCGGGTTGACGCCGAGCTCGTCGTAGCCGTAGAACGCGAGCGGGCGCAGATAGCACTCGGGTAGCCCGTTGATCCCGATCAGCTCGTGGCAGACGCTCCGGAGCTCCTCCACGGAGTACGGGATCTCCATGTAGAGGATCTGGGCAGAGTTGTGCAGCCTCTTCAGATGCTCGGTCAGCCGGAAGACCGCCGTCCCCTTCGGCGTCTCGTAGGCGCGAATCCCCTCGAAGACGCCGGAGCCGTAGTGCAGGCCGTGCGTCCCGACGTGGATGCGCGCGTCGGCCCAGTCGACGAACTCTCCGTTCATCCAGATCTTCTCGGTCTCGCGCATCCTCGGGCGGAATCTTATCTGGAGGCATCGTCGGACAGGTCCGCCGGCAGGGCTCGGCTCAGCCGGACGAGCTCCGAAGGCGGCAGCGACGCAAGGTGGCTACGGGATCCCGCCCCGATCCAGACGCGGTCGTAGCGGAGGAGGCGCGGGTCGATGAGCACCCGATCAACCTGAGGAAGCGGGAACGGCGCTACCGCTCCGGCTTCGAACCCCGTCGCCTCGAGCACGCGCTCGGGGCCTGCGACCTTCGCGCGCCCGGCGCCTGCGGCGGCCGCGACCTTGCGC
>JACDER010000227.1 GCA_013816275.1 Actinomycetota bacterium
GGGCACGTGAACAACGCAACGTATTGGGCCGCGGTCGAGCAGCTGCTCGCCGGTCGCGCACCGGATCTGCGAGCGCCCGTGCGGGCGCAGCTCGACTACCGTCATCCGCTCGACCTCGGCGAGCAGGTGGAGCTCGTGGAGGAAACCCATGGAGGCGTCCACACGACCGCGTTCGTCGTCGGCGAGCTCGTGAAGGCCGTCGCGCGCGTGGAACAGCTCCCGTCGGACCGACCCGGGGATCTCTTACGCATGTCTTAGAGCTCGAATCAAAATGAGTTCTGGAGTCGTCGGTAGCAGACGAGGCAGCAGCCGATCGCGAGGAACGCTTCGTGGATCTCATGTCGGCGGTCGTAGCGGACGAGCAGCCGTTTGAAGCTGTGCAGCCAGGCGAATGTGCGCTCGACAACCCAGCGGACGCTGCCGAGCCCGGAGCCGTGCTCGCTCTTGCGGCGCGCGATGACGGGTTTGATGCCCCGCTCACGGACGAGCCGGCGGTGCTTGTCGTGGTCGTAGCCGCGATCGGCGACCACGCGGTCGGGTCGTTGGCGTGGCCGGCCGACGGCGCCCCTGACGGGCGGCACCTTGTCCAAGAGCGGGATCAGTTGCGTGACGTCGTTACGGTTGCCGCCGGTGACCGAGTAGGAGAGCGGGATCCCCGTGGCGTCAACCAAGAGGTGGTGCTTCGATCCGGCTCTGCCTCTGTCCACCGGGCTCGGGCCCGTTTCGGAGCCCCTTTTTTCGCCTGGATATGGCTGCCGTCAACGACCGCACGAGACCATTCGATCTCGCCGGCCTGCTGCAGCCGCGCGAGCAAGAGCTCGTGCAGCTCGTCCCACACGCCGGCCTGCTGCCACTCGTCCAGCCGGCGCCGGCAGGTCGCGCCGGATCCAAACCCGAGCTCGAGCGGCAGATGCCGCCACGCGATCCCCGTGTACAGCACGAACAAGATCCCCTGCAGCGTCTCCCGATCGCCGAGCCGCTTGCGGCCCGGATGCCGAAACCGCCTCGCCACCGTCGGCAGCAACGGGGAGATCAGCTCCCACAACCCATCCGGCACATCCCACGGCCTCGTCGTAGCCATCGGCATCTCCTTCAGGTTGAAGACAGATACCGACGGCGTTCACCACGAACAGCCATCACCCTTCATTTTGATTCGAGTTCTTAGCGCGCGGCGAGTCCGGCGACCGTGCCGGGAAGTCCCGGGAACGCGCCGATCGAGGTGAGCGAGCCGTCGTCCTCGATCGTCCACCCGTGCACCATGCGCGAGGTGATGTCGATGGCGTAGAGGTAGCGGCCGTCCTCGCTCCGGTCGGCGTCGCGGATCGACAGCTGCCCGAGCGTCGTCGTCGCGGCGATCGATTCGTGGAGGGCGATCGAGCCGTCGCCCGCGATCGTGTAGCTCGAGATCGTCCCGTCGCCGAAGTTCGTGATGTACGCGAAGCGTTGATCCTTCGAGATCACCGTCCAGCACACCTCGCTTCGGAAGTCGGGAACGGACCCAGAGATCGTCCGGAAACCGCCGTCGAGCGTGTAGCTGCTCGCCGTCGCCGCACCGACGGTCCCTTGCTCCGCATTCGTCACGACGAAGGTGCCGTCGCGGGTGAAGTCGAATCCGAACGGCGTCACGCCGGCGGAGTCGTGGACCTCGCGGCCGAACGGCAGGCTGTCCGCGCCGACAGACCACGTGAGAATCCGGTTCGTCGCCTTCTCGGTGACGACGAGCGAGTCGCCGTCGGGCGTGAAGGACACCTCAGCCGGGTCGCTGCCGGCAATGCTCAGCGACCGCGTCGATCCGGCGATCGGAACCAACGCGCTCTTGTCGGTCAGACGGAACCCGGTGATGTTGCCCAAGCCCGTGAGGCCGTTGTTCAGCACGTAGACGAGGTCGCCGCGCACGGTGATGCTGTTCGGCGTCGAGCCGCCCGAGCCGACGATCGAGCGCAGCTTGAGGCTGTTCCGCCGAACGTCGAAGACGGAGATCTCGCTGCTTCCGACGTTGGCGACGAGCAGCCGCTGACCGTCGTCGGTCAGCACGACCGACCCTTGCGAGGAGAGTCGGATCCGGCTCGTACCCTCTCCCCCGGTCGAGTACGTGCCCTGCAGGGAGAGGCTGCCGTCGTCGTCTCGCTCGTAGGCCAGAACCTCGTTGCCGGCAGCGTCGTTCGTCATCGCGTACACGGCGCCGGCGGTCAGGTCGGTCTTGTCGCGACTGCCGTTGCCGGCTCCGGCCGCGCCGATTACGGCGAGCGCCGCGGCGACGACCACGACCGCGGAGATCACAGTCGGCCGCAGTTTCGAAAGGTCTCTCATCGTTGTGACCCCTCCTTGGAGCGTCAGGGGCTTCTCGTGAAGCCCGTTGACCCTCTTTGCCCCTCCGCGCCCGCAGCACAAACGGATTCCCGCTTACATGTTGCTGAACGCGGAACCTTCGGGCGCGATGGAGAGGCGGCTCGCGGAGCTCGCCCTCGACGGGCTCCGCGAGTCGGGCTCGAGCCCGTGCGACGCCGCTACGCGGAGAGCAGACGGTCGAAGAACGTCCGGTAGCGCGTCAGCGCGACGCGGAGGTCCTCCGTGGAGACGTCGTCTCCCTGCGCCCACTGGCTCTCGAGACGCTCGCGCTCCTTCGTCAGGCTCGCGGTGACGCGCTGCATCACGTCCGTGACGAGTGCATCGGCGCCCTGGACCGCTTCCTGCGGTCGGTCGACGAAGCTCGCCTGCAACTCCTCCCAGCGGCTCCGGAAGCGCTCGTTGTGCTCGGTTGAAAGCAGCGAGTCGCTCGGCGTGTCGTCGATCGTCGCGACGCTGCCACCCTCTTCCGTCGCCGCCCTATCCTCACCCGTCGGCGCCGTGGCGATGCTGTCCTCCACGGGCGGCATCGGCGTGGCGCTGCGCGGCTCGACCTCATCCACTGGGTTCTCGGTGATCTGGTTCTCGGTGATCGGGTCCGACATGACTTCCTCCCTTGGATCGCTCATGTGCGCGCGGGCTCGGACTCGACGAGGTTCTCGAAGAGCGCTCGATAGTTCCGCATGGCCTCGCGCAGGTTCTCGGTCGCCGACTCGTCGCCGGCGTCCGTCCGCGCCAGCCGGTGCCCTTCGCGGTAGCGCTCGACGACATCGGGGTGGTCGACCGAGATGTCGGCCGCCCGCCGCTCGAAGTCCTCGTCCACCGGGTAGCCGCGCTCGTCCATCACCGAACGGATGAGCGAGTCGGCCTCGGAGACTGCCCCTCTCGGGTCGTCGACGAACCGGCCCTGCAC